>NZ_RJKN01000009.1 GCF_003751265.1 Pseudokineococcus lusitanus | reverse complement strand
CCGCCGCCGAGGCCGTGGACGCCGGAGACCTCGCGGGTGGCGATGCCGGCGATCTTGGAGACGACCTGGTCGGCGATCGAGGTGGTGCCCTGCGTGGTCTGCAGCGCCGTGCCCGTGGCGCCCTTGGCGTCGCGGGGGGTGGTGGCGGCGGTCTGCTGGCTCATGGCGGTCCTTCCGTCGGGGGTGACCGGCCCTGCGCCGGTCACGTACACGAGGTCAGACGCGGTCCGCGGGCGGTCGTCACGCGCGATCTCTGTGACGTGGGTCACATGTCGTCGAGGCGGTGAGGCCGTCCACCGACGGCGGGCCGCAGCAGGTCCCCGGTCGCCGAGCCCGCCGGCCCGGCTCGGTGCCGGTCGTCGTCGATCTGCCGGACGTGGTGGCGGACGAGGTCCTCGAGGAGGTCGGTCGGCAGTGCGGTGGCGGGGGTGAAGCGGACGACGTGCGCGGTGGTGTCGTAGCCGGCCAGCCGGTCCGCGTGCTCCTCGATCGACCACGGCGACGGGTGCAGGCTCAGGTGCTTCTTCGACGCCGTGACGTGCACCAGGGCGCGCCCTCGGTAGGTCATCGTCGGCATGCGGTAGCTGATCGACTCGGTGACGCCGGGCACGACCGTGAGGACGAGGGCGCGGATCCTCTGCAGCTCAGCACGGGCGGGGGGCTCGAGCCCTTCCAGGTACTCGTCGGTCGTCGTCGGGCTGTCCGCCGTCGTCAGCTCCTCCGGTCGGCGGGGCGGCGGCGTCGGTGGGCCGGCCGTCCCGACCACCTCAGCAGAGCGGGTCGTGCCCCCTCAAGGCCTGCGGGGCTCAGGCGACGCCCCGGCCCCGCGTGCGGGCGGACCGCAGGCTGCCCGGTCGGGGAGCGGCACGGCCTCGAGCGCCTCGACCAGCCGACGGCGCAGGCCCGCCGGCAGCGGTGAGCCGGAGGAGGCCTCGTGCATCCACAGGCCGTCGGCCGCCAGGCGGGCGAGGAAGGCGCGGACCTCGTCGTCGTCGGCGTCCTCGGCCGGGGTCGGCGCCCAGCGCTCCACCGCCGCCGCCCACGGCGGGTGCGCGCCCGGCTCGGACAGGCTCTCCAGGACCAGGAGGAGCTCCGCGCGGGTGGTGCCGGCGGCGCACAGGCGGACGTAGGCGGCCTGGCGGGCCCGGGCGGTGACGTCCTCGGGGCGGCCGCCGGCCAGGTCGGCCATGTCGTCGTCCCAGGTGCGGGCGACGTGCTCCTGGACGGCGGCCAGGAGGTGCTCCCGCGTGGGGAAGTGGTAGAGCAGACCGGGTTTCGTCATGCCGGTCTCGGCGGCGACGGCGTCGAGGGTCAGGCCGCGGACGCCGTCGCGCTCGACGACGGCCACCGCCGCGACGAGGACGGCCTGACGTCGGCTCTCACGCACGGCGGGCATCCTCGCCCACCGGTGCCCGCTCACCCGCCCGGGGTGCCTCGTCCACCGGGACGGCGGGGCGCCGGAGCAGGACCGCGGTGACGACGGCCCCGGCGAGCACGACCGCGGCGGTCACGGCCACGGCGGCGGTGAAGCCCGTGGCGACGTCGGCGGGCGCCGCCTCGGTCAGCGCCGCACCCGTGGAGCCGCCGGCGACGGCGGTGAGCAACGACCCCAGCACCGCCACCGCGGTCAGGCTCCCCAGCTCGTAGGACACCTCCTCGACGGAGGAGGCCATCCCGGCCCGGCGAGCGGGGGCGTTGTTGATGATGGTCGCCGACGCCAGCGCCATGACGGCACCGAGCCCGGCCCCCACGAGCAGGAGGCCCCCGCCCAGCCACAGCACGCCCCGGTCGGCCACCGCCAGGCACACCAGCGCGCCGACGCCGGCCACCGCCAGGCCACCGCTGACGAGCGGGAGGAGCCCGATCCGGTGGCCGCGGGCGCCGGCCAGGGCGGCGGTCGGCAGGGTCCCGACCGCCAGGCACGCCACGAGCAGACCGGCCTCCAGCGGGGTGAGGCCCTCGACGAGCTGGAAGCGCTGGGTGGTCACCAGCTGCACGCCGGCGATGGTGAACAGGGCCGCCCCGGCGGCCACGACGCCGGCGCTGAAGCGAGGGTTGGCGAAGATCGCGACGTCGAGCAGCGGGTAGGTCAGCCGTCGCTGCCGACGGACGAAGGCGACGAGCCCGGCAGCGCTGACCACCAGGGCGACGAGGACGACGACGGCGGACCGGTCGACGGTCGCGACCTCCTTCACCGCCACGACGAGGCCCACCAGGCCGACCATCACCTGCACCGACGACAGCAGGTCCCAGCGCGTCGACGGGTCGGGGGCGTCGCGCGGCGCCAGGACCACGCCGCCGACCAGCGCCACCGCGACGACGGGCACGTTGACGAGGAAGACCGAGCCCCACCAGAACTGCGACAGCAGCAGCCCGCCGACGACAGGGCCGAGCGCCGCGCCGACCACCGCGATGCTGCCCCACACCGCCACGGCCAGGTTCCGCTCCCGCTCGTCGTGGAAGGTCAGCCGTATGAGGGCCAGCGTCGCGGGCATCATCGACGCCGCCCCGACGGCCAGGAGGGCGCGTGCGGCGACCAGTGCGACCGGCGACGGCGCGAACGCCGCGCCCAGGGAGGCCAGGCCGAACACCGTCAGCCCGACGAGGAAGAGACGCCGGTGGCCGACACGGTCGCCCAGGCTGCCGGCGCCCAGCAGCAGCCCGGCCATGACGAGCGGGTAGGCGTTGATGATCCACAGCGACTGCGACGCGGACGCCCCGAGCTCGGCGGTCAGGGTGGGCAGCGCCGTGTAGAGGATCGAGTTGTCCAGCGTGATGAGCAGCAGCCCGGTCGCCACGGTCACCAGCAGGGACCACCGGCGGGCCACCGACGGGGGAGGGGTCGTCGTCATGCCGTCGACGCTACCTACCAAACAGTAAAGTTCACCTGCCGGGACCCGCCGGACCGGGGCGGTGCCCCGTGGTCAGCCGCCGAGCGCCCGCCGCACCGCCTCGTAGGCAGGCGTCGGCTCCCCGTCGTCGTGGAGCAGGTCGTGGCCCTGCTGCGGGGCGCCGTCCTCGTCGACGTACCAGTCGTAGCGGTCGTCCACGCCCCAGGTCGTCCAGCCGACGCAGACCGGCGAGCCCAGGCAGGTGGCCAGCACCACCGCGTACTGCTCCGCCTGGGCGTCCGGCCCCTCGGCGTCCGTGACGTCGTTCTCCGAGATGCGGACGTCGAGCCCGGACGCCCCGAAGGTGTCGAGCGTGGCCGCCAGGTCCTCGGCGGAGATCGCGTCGGTCGTCAGGTCGTAGACGTGGGCCTGGAGGCCGACCCCGTCGACGTGACCCCCCAGCGCGTTCGTGCGCCGGACGAGCGCGAGCAGGGCGTCCTGCCGCGGCCCCGGCACGTCGGCCCCGTTCTCGTTGACGAACTGGCGGACGTCGGGGTCGGCCTCGTGGACGGCACGGGAGACCACCACCGGGTAGTCCGGCCCGAAGGCCCGGTACCAGACGTTCTCCTGCAGGTCGGTGCCCTGGTCGACGTCGAAGGGCTCGTTGACGACGTCGAGCGAGGCCAGCCGCCCCCGGAAGTGGGACACCACGGTGGCGAGGTACTCGAGCAGGGCGTCGGCGGTGTCGCGGCGCTCCTCCGCGGTCCCGGTGGGCAGCTCCTGCATCCAGCCGGGCATCGCCTCGCTGAAGGCGATGGTGTGCCCGTGGACGGCCATGCCCTTGCTCTCCGCCGCCGCGAGGAGCGCGTCGGCCTCCTCGAAGGTGTAGACGCCGCGGCGGGGCGAGAGGTACTGCGCCTTCATCGCGTTCTCCGGGGTGAGAGCGCCGACGTCGCCGACCAGAGCCTGCGCGTACTCCTCGTCCGCGGCGAGCGGACCGAGGGCCACGGCGGCCCCGACGCGGAAGTCGGGACGGGTGCGGGCGGCGAGGGCCTGCAGGCCCGTCTCCGACGGCTCGGCCGCCGCGAACGCCGGGCCGGCGGGGGCGACGGTGCCTCCGTCGCCCGCGGTGGCGGTGAGGGAGCCGACCCCGAAGGAGCCCTCGTCGCTCGACAGCCCCAGCCAGAGCTCCCCCGAGCCGAGGACGCGACCGAGCGGCGTCGAGGACACCGTCTCCCCGCCGCTCAGCACCTCGAGGTCGTCACCGGACCGGCGGACCGACAGCTCGGCCTCCGGGTCGGCGAGCGTCACGTCCTCCTCGTGCACCGGCTGGGGGTCGGTGACGTCCTCGGGGAGCGAGCCGTCGAAGACGGCGACCTCGAGGTCGTCGCCGCGGAGGGTCAGCCGCAGGCCGGCCGGCTCGAGGCGGAACTCGTCGGCGACCACCGGCGGGCGGTCGTAGAGGGCCCACGTCGCGTCGGCGGTGACGTCGGTGAGGAGCGCGGTGAGCTCGACGTCGCCCTCGACCACGAGGTGGGTGCCGGCCAGGTCGAGCGGCGGGTCCGCCTGCCGCGCCTCGCCGTCGGGACCGAGGACGCTCCGCCCGGTGGCCGTGACGCGGAGCCCGTCGTCACCGGCGGTCACCCCCGGCACGTGCTGCCAGTCCTGCTGCAGCAGGTCGACGACGTCCGCCTCGGGGACGGGCGCGTCCGCGGTGCACCCCGCGAGGACGAGGAGCAGCGCCGACGTCGCCGCGGCGAGCGCGCGGGAGCGGGCCCGGGTCCTCACCGGCAGTCCTGGGCGCCGGTCACGCGCGCACCCTAGGACGCGCGCACGACCACGTCGGCCCTCCGTGGGCCGAGAGGGTGAGGTCCGGACGACCGTCCGAGGCATCCCAGGAGACCCCGCGGCTCCTCCCGCTCGCCGTCCGGGCCGGGGGCTGCCCGACCGACCCCACCCTTCCGTCGGCCGGGGGTGCAGGGTGGGCGCCCCGTCGCACCCGCGACGCCCCGTGGACGACGACGTGGCCGTCCGCGGCGACGACGACGTCGAGGAGCCCCCCAATGACCAGACCTCTCACCCTGCTGGCCGCGGTCGCGGTCCCGCTGGCGCTGACCCTGACCGCCCTGCCGGCCCAGGCGGACACGCCTCGCGCCCGGGGCACGACGGCGGTCTTCACCCTCGACGCGGAGGTCCAGGACGGCGGGCAGCAGGTGGTGTCCCTGACCGTCGACGCGCGTCGCCTCGGGCTCTCCCCGGGCGGCCTGTCCGAGGACACCTTCCGCGTCACGGCGAGCGGCTCCAACCCGTTCCCCGCGCTGGAGGGCCCGGTCTTCGGCACCTTCGAGGACGTGGAGCGGGAGGTCGTCGACGTGCGGCTGGAGTCGCGGGGCCGCATCGTCATCGACCTCGCGGACGGCTTCGGCACGCCCGGCGCCGGGACGCTCGGCTACGCCGCCGGCGTCGGCCGCAACGTCGAGCTCGACCTCGAGTACACGGTCACGCAGGAGCAGCCCCTCACGGTGCGAGGCCGCGACTTCACCTTCTCGGCCCTCGAGCAGGGCGAGCTCGTCGACCCCGAGGTCGACGCCTTCACCGACGGGGAGGCCAACGGGCTCGCCTACCGGCTCTTCTCGCCGCCCCGGCGCGGCGAGCGACCCCTCGTCATCTGGTTGCACGGCGGGGGAGAGGGCGGCTGGGAGGGCTCCTACGACAACGACCTCGCGCTGCAGGCCAACCGCGGCGCCGTCGGCTTCGTCACGCCGGAGGCGCAGCAGGTGTTCAAGGGGGCGTACGTCCTCGCCCCCCAGGCGCCCGACTTCTGGCTCAACGACCCGGCCCGCGGCTACTCCGCGCAGCTCAAGGGCCTCATCGACGAGGTGGTCGCCGAGAACCGCATCGACACCGACCGGATCTACGTCGTCGGCGCCTCCAACGGCGGCTACATGACGGCGCAGCTCGTCGCGGACAACCCCGACTTCTTCGCCGCCGACGTCCCGATCGCCGCGGTCCGCGACTACGGCGGCTCGGTCGTCCTCACCGACGACGAGCTCGACGCGATGAGCGGGACGCCGACGTGGGTCGTCCACGCCGAGAACGACGCCACGGTGCCGTACGAGCCCAACGGCCTCTACATGGCGCAGCGGATCGACGGGGCGCTGCTCAGCGCCTACCCCGACGTCACCTACGACGGCGTCATGTACGACGGGCACTGGTCGTGGGTCTACGTCGGACGCAACGACCCGACGACGGCGGACGGCACGCCCATCTGGCAGTGGATGGCCGCCCAGCGGCGGTAGGCCCGACCCGACCCGGCCCGACGGGCGGCCCCGCACCGGCCGGTGCGGGGCTGCACGTCGGGGACCGCCGTCGGCCCTTACTCCGGCGCCGCGACGAGCAACCACGTCACGAACGCCAGGACGGTGACCACGCGCGCCACTACCCAGAAGACCCCCCACTCCTTCATCCGACCTCCCCCCAGGTCGTCCGATCGAGCCCTCCCCCCGGGGCTCACGTCGCGCCCGCGGCCGTGGACGCCCCTCGTCACCGTCCACGGGCACGGGCGCGACGTCAGCCACGCGTGCCGGGCTGCGTTGCGCGCGAGGCGCTCACGGCAACGGCGGGACCTCCACGCCCTCGCGCTCGAGGTAGGCCACGGACGCCGCCAGCACCCGCTCCTGGACCTGCGCTTTCGCCTCGAGGTAGTCGCGGGCCTCCCCGATGTACGCCTTTTGCTCGCGGACCACGACCTCGGCGAAAGCCTCGACGGTGCCGAGCCGCTCTTTGCACCCGAGGTCGGCGGCGGCGATGCGGCGACGCTGCACGGGGTCCGCCGTCTCGACGCCGTCAGGGACCAGGACGGCCCGATCGGCGTCGTCGGCCATCGGCACGCCGGCGGAGCGGACGCACTCCGCCCACTGCTCGATGATCGCGCGGCCGTCGTCCGTGTACCCGGCCCAGGTGACGCCGTCAGGCCGGGGCACCAGCGCGTCGACCTCGTCGGCGTCGTAGACCAGGTCCAGATCGGCCGCCTCGGCGGCGCACCGCATGTCGACGGCTGCGAGCTCGACGGCGTCGACGCCCGGCTTCTCGCGGAAAGTCATGTCGCCGGTCTCGATCATCCGGGAGCCGTAGTCGGTGCCGTCGACCTGAGCGGGGCTCCACAGGCCGAAGGTGTTGTAGCCGTCCCGCGGGAGGAGGGGCACCGGGTCGCTGTCCGGGCCGGCCGGAGGGTCGACGACGCGGGCAGCCGACAGGCAGCGGCGCGTGTGGTGCGCCTGTGCGACGAGGGGGATCACCAGCTCCTGGTCCGACCACCGGTACGCGTCCAGCGGCTCGATGACGACCGTGTTCTCCTCGTCGAAGACGACTGCGTCGGGGTCCGGCGCCGTCGGCGTCGGCGCCGCGGTCTCCACGTCGGCCAACGGGACGCGCTGCGGCGCGGGCGTGACGAGCGCGTGCACACCGACGCCCGACGCGACGACGGCGGCGACGACCGCCACGCCGACCCCGCCGGCGCGGGTGCCCCGACGCCGTCGGCCGCGGCGCAGCACCTCGTCGCGGTCGACGGTCGACGGCGGGGTGGAGCGGGACAGGTGGCGCAGGTGCTCGACGAGGTCGTCGTCCGGAGTCATCGCGGGGCCTCCGTGCGGTCGGTGGCGGTGGGGGTCAGGTGGTCGTCGCCGGGCGGGGCCTCGAGGAGGACGCGCAGCTGGGCGAGACCGCGGGCGGCCGTGGACTTCACGGTGCCGAGCGAGACGCCGAGGTCGTCGGCGACCTCACGCTCGGACAGGTCGAGCAGGTAGCGCAGGACGACGACCCGTCGTCGTCGCGGGCTGAGCTGCCGGAGGGCGCGGACCAGGACGTCCCGGTCGGCGACCTCCTGGGTCGGCACCGGTCGTCCGGCGCGCGGGGCGTGGGCGTCGTGGTCGTGCTGGTCGACGAGGAGCTCGCGGGAGTGCTTGCGCAGGAAGTCGGTGCGGGCGTTGACGAGGACCCGCCGCGCGTACGCCATCGGGTCGCCGTCCCGGGCCCGGGGCCAGGCGACGTAGGTGCGCACGAGCGTCTGCTGCACGAGGTCCTCGGCACGGTGCCGGTCGCCCGTCAGGAGCCACGCCAGCCGCCAGAGGGCCGGCTCGGCGTCCTGGACGAACCGGGTGAACTGCTCGGGCCGCGACCCCGTCCACCCACCGCGCCAGTGCGGGCCGAGGTCGTCGACGTCGTCCTCGGCGGCGCTGCCGGCCGGTCCCGTCGTCACGTGGGAAGAAGACGGATCGGACCGTCGAAAGGTTGCTCGTGGCGGCGGACTTTTGCCGGGCGTCGCTCCGCGCTGTGGACCGGGCGCGGGCGGCGTGGTTGCATCCGGTCGACCCCCTGGGCGCCAGCCGGTCCCGGCCGCCCGGGCACGAGCCCACCCGACCCCCGAGGACGACCATGAGCGACGCCGGCCCCACGACCGGCGCGGGAGGGCAGGACGAGCAGCCGCCGGCCGACCGACGCCGGTCGACGGCAGGTCGACCGGTCGCCGCGACCTCCGGCGCCCGCGACCTCGTCCCCTTCGGGGAGGCCGTGCGCACGTGGTTCGCCGTGTCCCTGCAGACCTTCGGCGGTCCTGCGGGGCAGATCGCCGTCATGCAGCGGACCCTCGTCGACGAGAAGCGGTGGATCGGGCAGAAGCGGTTCCTGCACGCGCTCAACTACTGCATGCTCCTGCCCGGTCCGGAGGCGCAGCAGCTCGCGATCTACACGGGCTGGCTGCTCAACGGCACCCGCGGCGGCCTCGTCGCCGGCACGCTCTTCGTCCTCCCGGGCCTCGTCGCGCTCCTCGCCCTGTCGGCCCTCTACGCCGCCGCGGGCGACACCGCGGTCGTCGGGGCCCTCTTCGCCGGGCTGGCGCCGGCCGTCCTCGCGATCGTCGTGCAGGCGGTGATCCGGGTGGGAGGACGGGCGCTCGGGCACCGGGCCCTCGTGGGCCTCGCCGTAGGCGCCTTCGTCGCCCTCGCGGCCTTCTCCGCGCCCTTCCCCCTCGTCGTCGCCCTGGCCGCGGCGGTCGGCTGGGCGCTGGGCCGGTGGGCGCCGCACGTGCCGGCGGGCGCCGGCGGAGGGCACGGCGGCGGGGACGACGGGCCCCCGCCGGTCGTCTCCGACGACGTGCTGGGCACCGAGCGGCCCTCCACGGCCCGGGCGGTCAAGGTCCTGCTCGTCAGCCTCGTCCTGTGGGCCGCGCCGGTCGTGGCCGTCGCGCTGCTCACCGGCGCCGGCAGCACCCTGACCCAGCAGGGCCTCTTCTTCTCGGGGACGGCCCTCGTGACCTTCGGCGGGGCGTACGCCGTGCTCGCCTTCGTCGCGCAGCAGGCGGTCGAGCGGTACCAGTGGCTCCAGCCGGGGGAGATGGTCCGCGGGCTGGCGCTCGCCGAGACGACGCCCGGGCCGCTCATCATGGTCGTGCAGTTCGTCGCGTTCCTGGGCGCCTACCGCAGCCCCGGTGACCTCGACCCCTGGGTGGCGGCGGTCCTCGCCTCGCTGCTGACGACCTGGGTGACCTTCGTGCCCTGCTTCATGTTCGTCCTGCTCGGCGCCCCCTACGTCGAGCGGCTGCGCGCCAACCAGGCGCTGTCAGCGGCGCTGACGGGCATCACCGCCGCCGTCGTCGGCGTCATCGCGAACCTGGCGGTCTACTTCGCCCTGCACACGCTCTTCGCCGCCACGACCACGCTCGACGCCGGGCCGCTGCACCTGGAGCTGCCCGAGCTCGGCTCCGTCCGGTGGGTGCAGGTCGCCATCGCCGTCGCGGCCGCCGTGATGATCTTCAGGCTGCGCTGGTCGGTCCTGCGGACCCTGGGCGCCTGCGCGGTCCTGGGGCTGGTGGCCCTGCCGCTCGCCCCGACGGCCTGACGTCGCGCAGCCCGCGCGGACGCCCGGCGCCGCCCGACGCCGACCGAGCGGTCGCGACCGGCGTCCCGGGACGCCGGGCAGACTGACGGCGTGGACGACGCCGCGGCCCCGCACCCGCCGCTGACCGCGGGGTGGCTGGTCGAGGTGGCCGACCGCGTCCCCGCCGGCCGGGCGGCGCTGGACCTCCTCGGCGGTGCCTGCCACCCCGCCGTCGCCCACCACAGCGCCCGGACGCTGCGCTACGCCCTCGACCTCGCCGACCGCAGCGGCGCGGACGTCGACCGGGACGCCCTCGTGCACGCCTGCCTGCTGCACGACCTGGGCGCCTCGGCCCTGGCCGTCGGCCCCGAGCGGTTCGAGGTCCAGGGCGCGGACCTGGCCGTCGCGCTCCTCGCCGAGCACGGCTGGGCGCCCTCGCGGCGCGAGCAGGTGTGGGCGGCGATCGCGGTCCACACCAGCCCCCACGTCGCCGAGCGGCTGAGCCCGCTGACGCGGCTCGTGCGGCTGGGCGTGCGCGCCGACTTCGGCGACGACCTCGTCGACCCGGCCCTGCGGCGCGCCACCGAGGCCGACCACCCCCGGCTCGACGCCGAACGGGTCCTCAGCGGGGTGGTCGTCGACGCCGCGCTCCGCGACGGCCGTCGCGCGCCCGAGACCAGCTGGGCGGCGGCCCTGCTCGCCGCCCACCGCGCGTCGCCCGACCCGGACGCGCGGCTGGCCGCGTTCTGAGCCGCGCGTCCGTCAGCGCGGCGGCGCGTCCGGCGGCCGGCGGGGCGCTCGCGCGGCGTCGTGCCCGTGGTCGAGGCGGCGGGTCGGCCACCGCGCGAGGTCGGCCTCCAGCAGCGCCGGGTCGCGGGCCGGCGGCACCTCGTCGAGGACCTCGAGCCGGGTGATCCGCTCGATGCGGAAGCCGCGCACCGCCGCGCGGAGACGGCACCACCCGGCGAGCAGCCAGGCGTCCCCCGCCCGCAGGAGTCCCATCGTCTCGACGTCGCGCGTCGTGGTCGCCCCGTCCTCCCCGCGGTAGGTCAGCCGCACGACCCGGCGGTCGGCGATGACCTCCGGCAGGAGGTCCACGAGGGCGGCGTCGTCCGGAGGGGGCACGGCGTCGACGACCCGCACGAGCCCGAGCACCTCGTGCACGGGCGCGTGGTGCGCGTCGTCCATGACGGCGGCGACCTTGTCGCGGGCGCGGCGGGCCGCCCGCCGGTAGGGCGAGGACTCGAGGAGCGCGAGACCGGCCAGGACGGCCAGCGACTCCGCGGCCGTCAGCGCGAGCGGTGGCAGCGAGTGCTCGCGCAGGACCGAGTAGCCGCCCGTCGCGCCGTGGTCGGCGTAGATCGGCACCCCCGCCACCTGCAGGGACGCGATGTCCCGCTCCACGGTGCGGGTGGAGACGCCGAACTCGGCGGCGAGCCGAGCGGCGGACCACGGTCGCCGTGCTCCGCGGAGCAGGTCGACGAGGGCGTACTGCCGTTCGGCTCGCTTCACGCCGAGACCTCGCCGGGGGTGGTCGGGACGTCCATCAGCTGCGCATGCTGCGCTGCCCGCCGACGGACCAGACACGGCGGACCCGCCCGTCGGGGTCGAAGTCGAGCACGTCGACGCCCCCGACGACGTGGTCGCCGACCTCCATGTCCCACAGGAGGCGGCCGTGGTCGCCGTCGACCGCGTCGGCGACGGCGGTGAAGACGACGCCCGGGTGCTGCCCGTGCCACCAGGCGAGGTACCGCGCGAAGTCCTCGGCCGAGCGGATGTCGTCGGCGGGCGTGGAGCCGTCGGCCTCGGTGACGGCGAAGTGGATGCGGAAGTCGTCGGCGCACAGCTGCAGGGCGAGGGCGCCGTCGCCGTTCCACATCGTCAGCCACCGGTCCAGCGACGAGCGGGCGGTGGTGGGGGCGGGGCTGGTGTCCTGGGTCATGCGGCGAGCCTGAGGGGGCCCCGGCGACAAAGGTGTGTCGGTGTTCCGGCGGGGAGGTCGGGGGTCGGCGTCGTCGGGTGTGCTCCGGCGAACGGCCCTCGCGGGGCGCGGTCCTCGTCCAGACTCGCGCCGTGGACACCCGAGGTCGTGCCGCCGTCGTCGCCGGGCTCGCGGTCGTGGGGGCGGGGGCCGTCGCCTGGGCGCTCGCCGCGATCTCGGCAGCGGCCGTCCACGCCGGCGAGGTCCGGGCGCGGGCGGGGGCGTCCACCGAGGAGACGCCCGGCGACGGCGAGCTGGCGCTGCTGGCGCACGACGCGCGGCTGGCCGCGCTGGTCGTCGTCGCGGCCGGGACGGCACTGGTGTGCTCCCGGCTCCCGCGGCAGGCGGCCTCCCGGGCGTCGGCGGGCGTGGTGGTGGCGGCGGCCGTCGCGAACGCGACGCTGGGACGGGCGGTGGACGGTGGTCCCGTCCTCCTCGCCGCCGTCGCCCTGCTGCTGGTGGTGGGGGCCGCCGGCGCGGCGGGCGGGCTGACGGCGTCCCGGGCGCCCGGCGCACGGGGCCACGCCCCGGGCGGTCGCGGGTACGTCGTGGGGGCGGGCGCCCTGGGGGCGGGGACGCTCCCGGTGCTCGTGCTGCAGGGCACGGGCTCGGCCCGCTACGGCCCGTGGGTCCCGGCCGACCTCGCGACGTCGGAGGTCGTCACCGCGCTCGCCCTGACGGGGGCGGTCGTCGTCGCGTCGCTCCTGACGGCCCGCGGCCCGGCGGGCGTGGTGGGCGCGGTCGCCCTGCCGCTCGCGGCGGCGGCGGTGCTGATGGAGCCGACCGGGTCGTCCTGGCAGGTCCGAAGCGGCCTGTGGGTCATGGGCGCCGTCCTGGTGCTCGCCGCGGCCCCCTTGCTCCTGACGGCGGCCGGGACGGGCGGCCGCCCCCGGCGCCGCTGCGCCGCCGTGGGTCTCGGGCTGCTCGTGACGGGCGGCCTGCTGGCCCTCGTCCCCGGCGTCCTCGCCGTCCCCGTCCTCGCCGGTGGCGTCATGGGGCTCGTGGTGACGGGACCGGCCGGCGCGTCCATCGGCTACGACGGGCTGCCGGTCGTCGGCGGGGGACTCCTGCTCGCCGCGGTCCTCGTCGCCGTCCGGCTGCTGGTGATCCAGGTCGTCGCGTCGCCCGAGCTCGGTCGCCTCGAGCCGGCGACCGCGGCGCGGCGCGCGGTCTGAGCGGGCCGGCGGGTCAGGAGAGCGGGACGAGGGCGGACTCGACCCGCACGACCCCGGCGCCGTACCGCTCGTCGAGCTCGGCCTGCAGGGTCCCGTCGTCGTGGACGACCTGGAGGTCGACCGTGCCGGTGAGGGTGTCCTGGCTCGAGCCGAGCATGCCGTCGACCGCGTTGACCTCCGTCTGGATGTCGACGAGCTCCGCCTCCGTGCGCTCGGCGGTGGTGACGCACAGCGGGCCGTCCCACAGCGGCCGGAGGTCGGCCTCGGCGGCGGCGGGGTCGCCGGTGACCCTAATGGTGACGACCGGTGGGACGAGCCCGGCCTCGGGGTCGTCCGCGAGCAGCTGGTCGATCTCCTCGGCCGGGCGCGGGTCGCGGTGCGTCACCCATCCGCCCGCGTAGTCGGCCCGTGCCCGGGCCGCCGCGAGGACCTCCTCGTGGGCGACGAGGGGCAGGGGGTCGTCGGCCCACCCGCCGGCGGGCTCGGGGCACGGTGGCCCGACGTCCCGCCGGGGCACGTCGCCGGTGCCGGTCCCCAGGGCGCCGGGGAGCGCGTCGGTGACGGTGAGGGTCGTGCCGTCGAAGGTGCCCGTGACCGTGAAGTCGCCCCAGCGGACCGCTCCCGCCTCCTCGTACGCGCCCTCGTGGTCGGCCCAGTCCCACCCCGCCAGCGGCACGCCCCGGCACTGCGGGGGCATCGACTCCATCACGCCGCCCAGGCAGACCTGCGCGCCGTCGCCGGCGTCGAGGACCGTGGCGGGGGAGCGGGTGGTGAGGGCGCCGGCGGGCGCGGCCGCGCTCGTCGGTGCCTCGTCCGTCGTCCCCGGTGCCGCCCCGGGCGGCGGCTGACCGCACCCGGCGAGCACCAGACCTGCCGCGACCGCCCCGACCACGCGCCTCCGCATGCCCCTGCGACGCCGCCCGCCCCCGGACGGTTCCCCGGGGCCGACGACGGTCACGACCGGTCGGTGCCGACGACGCCGTGCTCGTACGCGGCGATGACGACCTGGACCCGGTCCCGCAGACCGAGCTTCGTCAGCACGTTCCCGACGTGGGTCTTCACCGTCGTCGTCGAGAGGACGAGCTGCTCGGCGATCTCGGCGTTCGACAGGCCGGACGCCACGCAGCGCACGACGTCGAGCTCGCGTGGCGTGAGGGCCCGCAGCGCGGGCGCGAGGCCCTCCCGCGGGTGGTCGCCGGGAGCGGGCAGCCGGGAGGCGAAGAGGTCGAGCATCCGCCGCACGAGCCGGGGCGCGACCACGGAGCTGCCGGCGGCGACGGTCCGGACGGCGTCGACGAGCTCCCCGGGCTCGGCGCTCTTGAGGAGGAAGCCGCTCGCCCCGGCCCGGAGGGCGGCGAAGGCGTGGTCGTCGACGTCGAAGGTGGTGAGCACCAGCACCTTCGAGCCCGGGTGCTCGGCGACGACGCGGGCGGTCGCCTCGATGCCGTCCATCCCGGGCATGCGGACGTCCATGACGACCACGTCCGGGGCCAGCGCGGCGACCTGCCGCAGGGCCACGGCCCCGTCAGCGGCCTCGCCGACGACCTCGAGGTCGTCCTCGGCCTCGAGGACCATGCGGAACCCGGTGCGCAGCAGCGCCTGGTCGTCGACGAGCAGGACGGTGGTCACGACGGGCGCTCCTCGGCCGGTGCGGGGGTGGTCAGGGCCGCCGGCGACGTCGGCAGCGTCAGGCGCACCGCCCAGCCGCCGTCCGCGAGCGGGCCGACGTCGAGCCGGCCGCCCAGGAGGGCGGCCCGCTCCTGCATGCCGACGACGCCGCGGCGGCTGCCCGTGGCGTCGGCGGCCCGGGTGCCGGCGGTCGAGACCACCTCGACGCGCAGCGTCGTCGCGTCCCGGTGGGCCCGCACGGTGGTCCGGGCCCCGGGGGCGTGTCGCAGGACGTTGGTGAGGGCCTCGCCGACGATGCGGACCACCGCGAGCCGTGCGGCCGTGTCCGAGGGCAGCGGCGTCCCGAGCCCCTCGGCGCCGACGTCGAGGCCCGCGGCGCGGAAGCGCTCGACCGTCGCGCGGAGGTCGGTGCTCGTCGGGGCGGTCGAGGCGTCGAGCGGGTCGCGGTCGTCGTCGCCGTGCAGCGCCCCGAGCACGCTCCGCATGTCGGCGATGGCCTCGCGACCCGTCCGCGACACCTCGGCCATGGCCTCCCGCGAGCGGTCCGGCGCGCGGGAGAGGGCCGCCAGCGCGCCGTCGGACAGGGCCACCATGACCGACACGTTGTGCGCGACGACGTCGTGCATCTCCCGGGCGATGCGGGCCCGCTCGGACTGGCGGGCCAGCGCCGCCCCCGTGTCGCGCTCGCGGGCCAGCGCCGCCCAGCGCTCGGCGACGGCCCGGGCGTGCCGGCGGCGGTCCTTCACCACCTCGCCCGACGCCACGCCGAGCGCCAGCAGCACGGCGAGGAGCAGGACGGTCCACGTCCGGCGGGCCGCGGAGAAGTCGGGGACCTCGAGGTCCTGCACCGGGGGACCGCCGATGCTGGCGAGCGGGCCCGCACCGCCCCAGGCGACCACCTCCGCCAGCCCGAGCACCTGCCACCGCACGGCTGCGGTCGTGACGACGAGGAGGACGACGACCGCGGTGACCACCGCGGTCCGGGTGGTGCGCTGGCTCGCGACCGCCCGCAGGGACCACGCGAGGCACAGCCCGAGCACGCCGAGGACCCCGCCCAGGGCGAGCGACAGCACGGCCAGCGCGGCGAGGGTCACCGTCACCGTCAGCGGCCGGACGTGCCGGGCCGCGAGCACGACGGCGCCGGCTCCCGCACCCGCGAGCCACACCGGGACGGCGAGCCCGGCGACCGGGCCGTCGGCCCGGAGGAGCCCCAGCGCCGTGGCGCCGAAGACCGTGCCGTCGGCGACGACGGAGGTGAGCAGGCCCACGACGAGGACCGACGCGGCCACGGCCGCCGAGGCGACCCACGGGTGCTCCCGCACCAGCCGGGCGGGAGCCGTCGACCGTCGGACGGGCGCGTGGTCGGTGCTGGTCGCGTCCGCCGCGGCGGGGTGGACGGGGGGTGACGGGACCACCTGCCGGCTCCGACCGACGACCCGCTGCGCCACGGCACGAGTCTCCCACCGGCGGTCGGGGCCCCGGCGGGTCGACATCAGGTGACGTCCCGGGTGCGCAGCCGCCACGCCGCCGCAGCCGTGACGACGGCCACCCAGCCGGCGAGGACGAGCCCGCCGCGCAGCGGCCCGACGGGCGGCCCGGCCTCCGTGAGCATCGCGGTCCCGGCGGCCGGCAGCAGCCCCCGGACGACGTCGGTCACCGGTCCCGCGCCCGCCGCGAGCAGCGGGTCCACGAGCAGCAGCAGGACGACCGGCCCGACGAGCGCCGGCCCGGGGCGGCGGACGAGCACGGCCAGGCCCAGGGCCAGGAGGGCGAGCCCCGTCCCGTGCAGCACGAGACCCACGCCGGCCCCGACGGTCGTCAGGTGGTCGGGGCCGGGCAGTGCGCCGGGCAGGGCGCGGGCCCGGGCGCCGTCGGTGACGACGGCCGCGCCCGCGGCGGCGAGCGACCCGGTGAGGACGGCTGCGCCGGTGGTGAGGACGGCCTGGGCGCCGAGGACGGGCAGACGGCGGGGCACGGCCAGGTACGTCGACGTCGCGGCGCCGGTGGTGAAGTCCCCGGCTCCCACGAGGACCCCGAGGCCCAGGAGGCCGAGCGCGAGCACCGGGTGGCCGGCGGTGAGCACCTGCGCCGCGGGGACGCCCTCCTCCGGTCGCACGAACGACGCGAGCACGAGGGTGACCGCCACGGTGACGACGACGGTGCCGCCGAGCAGCCAGGGCCACCACACCGCGCCGACCAGCTTCGTCGCCTCGGAGGCGAGCACGCGGAGGGGCGTGACCGCGGCGACCGGCTGCCCGTCCGTCCCACCGGCACGGCCCGGGCCGGTCGGGGCCGACGTCAGCACAGGTCGGACCGCCGCAGCCGGACCGCGGCGCCGACCAGCGGCAGGACCACCCAGGCGGCCAGCACGCCCGCCGGGCCGAGCAGGTCGCCGGGCTCCGTCGCGCTCCCGGCGGCGGCCTCGGCGAGCCGTGCGCCGGCGTCGACGGGCGTGAGCGCCAGGGGCTGCTCCTCGACCTGCCCCGCCGGCTCCCGGGACTCGGCAAGGGGGTCGGACGCGAGGTCCGCGGCTACACCGAGGAGCAGGGGGGCGACCAGCACGGCCCCCAGGACGGCCACCAGGGCGGGGACGGCACGGCGGACCAGGGCGCCCACGCCGAGCCCGAGCAGGGCCATGGCGACGAGGTGCACGGCGGAGGCGGCCAGCTCCCGGGGCATGCCGTCGCCGAGGAGGTCGGGGAGCATCCCCCGCGAGGCCCCGGCGGGCAGGACGCCCACCACGGCCGCCCCGACGGCGGCGACGGCGACCAGGCCGGCGAGCGCCGCCGTGACGACGACCTGGGCGGCCAGGACGAGGAGGCGGCGCGGGACGGCGACGTACGTCGTCCGGAAGGCCCCGGTGCGGAAGTCGGCCGTGCCGAGCCGGACGCCCAGCACGAGCAGGAGGACGGCCGTGAGCGGCGCCGCCTCCGTCAGGTGCCGGGTCGGGTCGAAGCCGGGGTCGCCGGCGGCGGACCCGGCGAAGAGGGCGGTGAGGACGCCGGAGCACCCCGCGGCCGCCAGGGCGAGGACCGCGGTGGAGCGCAGGCCCGTGGTCCGGGCCCACTCGGCGGCGACGACGCGCCGCGCCGTCGGGCCGGCGTCGCGGTACCGCCCGGGGGTGGACAGCGCGGGCCCCGGAACGGTGGTCGTGCCGGCGCTCACCGGGTGGCCCCGGCGACGGGACGCCCGTTGGACGAGCGGTGCTCCACCGCGTCGGCGGTGAGCGTCAGGTAGGCCTGCTCGAGGGAGCCGGCCCGGGTGGCCAGCTCGAGGAGGGGGACGCCGGCGTGGGCGGCGACCGCGCCGACCTCCTCCCCGGTGACGCCCCGGACGTGGAGCGACCCGTCGCCGCCGTCGTCGACCTGCGCGCCGCCGGAGAGCAGCGCGGCGGCCAGCACCGAGGGCGCGGAGGACCGGACCGTCACGAGACCGCCACCACCGGAACGGGACATGAGCTCGTCGAGGGTCGTGTCGGCGAGCAGCCGTCCCCGGCCGACGACGACCACCCGGTCGGCGACGAGCGCGAGCTCGTGCATGAGGTGGGACGACAGCAGGACGGTGCGGCCCTCCGCCGCCATCCGCCGGACCAGGCCGCGGACCCACAGGACGCCGTCCGCGTCGAGCCCGTTGATCGGCTCGTCGAGCAGGAGGGTCGCCGGGTCGCCCAGCAGAGCCGCGGCGATGCCGAGCCGTTGCCCCGTGCCGAGCGAGAAGGTGCGGACGCGCCGCCCGGCGACGTCCTCCAGACCGGTGAGGCCGACCACCTCGTCGACCCGCGCGCGGGGGATGCCGTGCGTGCGGGCCAGCGCCCGCAGGTGGCGACGTGCCGTGAGCCCGGGGTGGACCGCCCGCGCGTCGAGCATCGCCCCGAGCGACCGGACCGGCGCCGCGAGGTCCGCGTAGCGGTGGCCGTCGACGAGGACCCCGCCGGCCGTCGGCCGCTCGAGGCCCACGGCCACCCGCATCGTCGTCGACTTGCCCGCCCCGTTGGGGCCGAGGAAGCCGGTCACCGCCCCCGGGCGGGCGGTGAAGGACAGCCCGTCCACCGCCGTCGTCGTCCCGTAGCGCTTGGTCAGCGCCTGCACCTCGATCACGTCGTCTCCTCCGCTCGCGGAGCACCTCTCGTGCCCTCGCGGCGACGCTATGGACGCGGCTCGGGGGCCCGGCACCTCCGCCGGGACGAACCGGGGAGCGCCCCTCCTCCTCGAGGAGGAGGGGCGGTGCGGCGTCAGCCGACCGGGAGGAGCGCCGAGGTGAGCCGGACGACGCCCTCGCCGTGCCGCTCGTCGAGGGCCGCCTGGAGCGTGCCGTCGTCGAAGGTCACCGTGGCCTCGACCGTGCCGGTGAGGACGTCGCTCGCGGCCAGCAGGAGCCCGTCCCCGAGGTCCTCCGAGAGCGACGCCTGCACGGCGGACAGCTCGGCCTCCGTCCGCTCGGCCGACGTCACGCACAGCGGGCCGTCCCACACCTCGCGCAGCTCGGCCTCGGCCGCGGCCGGGTCCCCCGTGACCCTGATGGTGACGACCGGCGGGAGCACCTGCGGCTCCGGGGCGTCCGCGGCCGGTTCCCCGGGCGGTGGGTCGTACGACTCGCGCTCGTCGACCCAGCCGCCGGCGTAGTCCGGGCGGGCCTCGGCCGCCCGGAAGACGACGTCCTCCGCGAAGAGCGGCATCCGCTCCGTCGACCACCCGCCGGGCGGGACGGGGCACGGCGGGGAGAAGTCCCACGTCGGCGGGGGCGGGGGCGTCCCCGTCCACGCGGCGGCGGGCACGGCCTCCGCGACCGTGAGGCGGGTCCCGTCGAAGGGGCCGGTGAGGAGGAAGCCGCCCCACCGCACCCCGGCCTGCGTCTCGTACTGCCCGTCGTGGTCGGCCCACTCCCACCCGACGAGGGGGGTGCCCCCGCACTGCGGCGGGAGGGAGGTCATGACGGCGCCCAGGCAGGCCTCCGGACCGTCGCCGTCGTCGAGCACCGTCACCGGCTGACCGGTGGTCACCACGACGTCGGGGCGGTCGGTCCCGCCGGGGGCGGGGGAGCCGGGCGGGCCGACGTCCGCGGCAGGGAGCGTCCCGCACCCGGTCGTCAGCACCAGCACCGCCGTCACGCCGTAGCCCCGCCGTCGCATGCCGCTGCGACGCGGGCCGGCGGGTCGACGGTTCCCCGGGTCGGCCGTCCCGGTCACCGACCCTCGCGGCGGGCGGCCCGGCGGGCCACCACGGTGAGCAGCAACCAGGCCCCGGCGCCGGCCGCGAGCGCACCGACGACGAGCACGGGGGCGTGCCACGACGTCGGGACGTCCGGGCCGACGAGCAGGCGCGTCCGCCCGACGCAGCCGCCCGCCCCGCCCGCGCAGCCCGACCAGCCGCCGACGGGGGCGAGGAGGACCGCCGCGACGAGCGCCGCCGCCGCCGCGACCCACGGGCGCCGGACGCGGGCGTCGGTGCTGCTCCAGGTCACGAGGGCAGCCTCGGGCAGGGGTGGCCGGCCTGTCAGCCGGACGGCACAGCCCGTCGGGCCGAGGTCGTCAGGCGTCGGCGGCGGGCTCGCTCTCGAACATGTCCTCGAGGCCCACGAGGCGGACGAGCTCCGCGGTCGACGTCGTCGTGCCCCGCAGGCGCAGCCGCTCGCCGCGGCCCCGCGCGGCCACGGCCGCGACGACGAGGAGGTGCATGCCGGTCGAGTCGAGGAAGGTCAGCCCGCCGACGTCCGCGACCCGCACGTCGGCGAGGGCGTCACGGGTCCCCGCCGGGAGCCGCTGGACGACGTCGAGGTCCACCTCGCCGACGAGCCGCAGCAGGCTGCCGCCCTCCTCGAGGGTGACGGCCCCGGGCGTGCCGCTGCTCACCGGGCGTCCCGGGTCGCGCGCGGCGGAGGCTCCACGACCACGATCATGGGGGCCGGCGCAGCGGACGGCGCGTCAGGACGACGCCCGGCGCCCGCCGGGTCAGCCCGCGAGCCCGCAGCGCCGCGCCACCCACCCGACGAGGTCGGCCGCGACGTCCGGCGTGACGGGCAGGAGCAGCCGGCCGGCGGGGCCGTCGTCCACCGCGACCTCGAGGGGGACGAGCGTCCCCACCTTGTCCTCGGCGAGCGCGTGCGCGTCGCACCGCGTGGGCACGACGGGGACACGGAGCAGCAGTGGCTCGTCGCCGGCGGCGACGCGGGCACCCACCGGCGCCGTCGTCGCCGGACGGCCGTCCGGCCCGACGGGCGACACCAGCGGCGTGCTCCCGACGGCCCGGACGTCGAGCGTGCCGCGGCCGTCGGGCTCCGGGTCGACGCGGACGACGACGACGGCGGGGTCCTCTGCGGCGGCCGGCGGCTCGACCGCGTCGAGCCGCACGGCGGCGACGGCCGCGACCTCCTCCGCCCGGCACGCGGTGGCGGCCGTCCGGGCGAGCAGGTCGTGCGGGTCACCGGGCACGAGGTCGACGGTCACCGCGTCGTCGGAGCCCTCGCCGCCGACCTCGAGGTGGGCCACCACCGGGCCCGCCGACGCCGCGGGGCAGCCGGTGGCGGGGGAGCCGAGGTCCAGCTGCAGCGCGCGGCCGGGGCGGACGCGACGGGGGCCGTCGTCGGCCTCCCAGCGGGCGCCGTCGACGAGCGGCCCACCCGTGAGGGCGGCGCCGCGGACGACGAGCGGCGTCGTCCCCGTGGGGACGACCCGCAGCACCATGCCGCCGGCGGCGACCGCCGACCGCGGCTGCAGCACCTCGACGACCAGGTCGGCGCCCGGGTCCGGCACGGCGGTGCCCGGTCCCGACGACGGCCCGGGGACGCCGTCGCTGCAGGCGGTCGGCACGAGGAGGAGGCCGACGACGAGGGCCGTCCCCGTCCTCCGGCCGTCCCGGCCCCGTGCCCCCACGCCGTCAGCCCTGCGGGTCCAGCCGGTAGCCCATGCCGCGCACCGTGGCGAGGCGTCCCGGGCCGAGCTTGCGCCGCAGGTAGCCGACGTAGACGTCGACGACGTTCGAGCCCGGGTCGAAGTCGTAGCCCCAGACCCGCGAGAGGAGCTGCTCGCGGGTGAGGACCTGCCCCGGGTGGCGCAGGAAGGTCTCGGCGAGCCCGAACTCCCGGGCCGACAGCTCCTTGCCCTCGCCGCCGCCGACGGACAGCCGACGGGTGCGCAGGTCGAGCTCGAGGTCGCCCGCCCGCAACGTCGTGGCCGGTTCCGGACGGGACTCGCGCAGGCGCAGGCGGATCCGCGCGAGGAGCTCCTCGAAGCGGAAGGGCTTGGCCATGTAGTCGTCCGCCCCGCCCTCGAGGCCGGCCACCGTGTCGTCGAGCGAGCCCCGGGCGGTGAGGACGACGACCGGCACGGTGCTCCCGCGCTCGCGCAGGCGTCGCAGCACCTCGAAGCCGTCCATCACCGGCAGGCCGATGTCGAGGACGACCAGCGCCACGTCGCCGTCGAGCGCGTGGTCGAGCGCCGACGCGCCGTCGCCCACGACGAGCGGCGTGTAGCCGGCGGCGCGCAGCCCCTTGGCGACGAAGGACGCGATGCGCGGCTCGTCCTCGGCGACGAGGACGACGCTCACCGGCGCTCCCGCCCCGAGGGCGTGGGGACGGGGCCCGTCACGGCGTCACGGCTCGAGGGCCCGGGGCTGGTCACGGGGAGACCGTAGGGCGGGGTGGCGGTCGCGGGCCCGGCGGCGGCCGGCGCGTCCCCCTCGCCCGCCCCGTCGGTGTCGTCCACGTCGTCGGCGTCCGCCGCCGGCTCCGCGGTGCGGGGCAGCGGCAGCTCGACGGCGAAGACCGCGCCCGCCCCCGCGGTGCTCGACAGCGTGACCCGGCCGCCGTGCGCCTCCGCGATGGCGGTGACGATGGCGAGCCCCAGACCGGAGCCCTCGTGCGCGGCGGCCTCCGTCTCCCCGTCGCGGGCGGCCGGGCGCGGCGCGAGCGCCTGCCCCTGCTGCGCGCGGGCGAAGATCCGCTCCTTGTCGGCCTCCGCGACACCGGGCCCGGTGTCGCGCACCCACAGGCGGACGACGTCGCCCTCGACGGCCGCGCCGAGCGCCACCTCGTCGTCGGGCCCCGTGTGCCGCACGGCGTTCGAGGTGAGCTGCATGAGCGCCTGCACGAGCCGCTGGCTGTCGCCCGGGACGCTGACACCGCTCGTGGCGTCCAGCCGCCAGCGCCGGTCCCCCAGCGCCCGCACCCGGTCGAGCGTGCGCTCGACGACCTGGTCGACGTCGACGACGCCCCAGCGCAGGAAGTCGGGCCGCTGGGACTGCGCGAGGAGGACGAGGTCGTCGACGAGCCGGTGCATGCGGTCGAGCTCGTCGAGCGCGAGCTCCTGCGTCTCGCGGACGTCCGCCGGGTCCTCCGGGTCCATGAGCTCGACGTGCCCGCGTACGACGGTGAGCGGCGTCCGCAGCTCGTGGCCGACGTCGTCGAGGAGCTGGCGCTGGCCGACGAAGGCCCGCTCGAGGCGCTCGAGCATGCCGTTGACGGTGCGGGTCAGCGCGGAGACCTCGTCGTGGCCGCGCACCGGGATGCGCTGCGAGAGGTCCTCCTCGGTGAGCCGACGGGCGGTGTCGGACAGCAGCTGCAGCGGGCGCAGGAGCCGGCCGGCGACGGCGCTGCCCACGAGCGCGACGATGGCGAGCGCCGCGAGGGACGCCAGCAGGTAGGCGGCCGCGCCGCTGCGCACCTGCGCGCGGGCGGCGTCGACGTCGACGGCGGTGACGAGGACGCCGGTCCGGGCGTCGCCGGGGACGCTGACGGGGACGGCGACGTAGCGCAGGTCGGTGGGGGTGCCGTCGACGTCGGCGACGAGGGAGCCGATCACGGGGTCGTCGGCGGCCGCCAGGCCGGCCACCCGCCGCTGGAGCTCGGGGAGCTCCTCCAGCCGCAGGGTCCGCTGGCCCCCGGGCAGGAGGGCGATCTCCCCGTCGACGAGGACCATGTTGCCCTCGCCGGAGTCGGGGACGTTCTGACGCAGCACGTCCGACAGGAGCTCTGTGACGTCGGAGTACACGAGGTCACCGTCCTGCCGGCCCGCCGCGGCGGCTCGGAGCTCCTCGACCTCCTGGACCAGCGAGGCGTCCACCCGGCGCTCCACGACCCGCTCCTGGACCCACAGCGCGACGAGGCCGGCGACGAGCATGCCGAGCGCGGCTGCCGCCACGACGGCGACGACGAGCCGGCCGGCGACCCCGAGGGAGGGCAGTCGGCGACGGGAGGTCTCAGCGGCCATCGTCGTCCGCGTCGTCGTCACCGTCGTCGGAGTCGTCGTCCGAGCCGCCGGAGCCGGAGCCCGACGAGTCGTCGTCCGTGTCGTCCGTGTCGTCCCTGTCGTCGTCCGCGTCGTCGTCCCTGTCGTCGGAGTCGTCGTACTCGACCGGCGGTGCGGGGGGCACCACCACGGGGGCCTCGCGGGTCGGCTCGGGCTCGGGCGCCGGCGGCGACGGCTCCGCCGCGGGCGGGACGGGCTCGGGCTCCGGCGGGGGCGAGGGTGCCGCGGGGGGCTCGGTCGGCGTGGGGGAGGGCGAGGGGGCCGGGTCGGTGGGGGGCGTGGTCGGCGACGGCGTGGACGGCGACGGCGCGGGTGCCGACGGCTCGACGGCCCCGGGCACCTCCTGGCCCGCGACGACGGGGCCACCGAGCACGGGCGGCCCGGACACGCCCGGGATGACCTCCGCGATGGCGATGCCCGCGCCGAGGACGGTGACGACCGCCAGCGCGGGGACGAGGAGACGTCGGCTCATGACGGCAGTGTGACCAGCCGGGCGCCGCGCGAGCATGAGACGCGGGTGAGAGGCCTCTCACGCAGCGGGGTCCGACGACCTCCCGCCGGGGCGTGGCCGGCGCTCACCCGCCCCGTCGCGTCGGGTCCCATCCCGCGTCGAGCGGCGGGGGCACGTCGGCCGTGGAGCGGACGTCCACGGGCACCCGCGCCTCGGCCGACTCGGCCACGGCGAGCAGGACGTCGAGGACGTGCGCGGCGAGGTCGCCGGACGCGACCTCGGGACGCCCGGCGCGCAGCGAGCGCACGAGGTCGACGACGCCGATGCCCCGGCCTCCGGGCACGTCCGGCGGCAGGAGCTCCTCGGGCTCGGCGGAGCCCTCGCGCCACAGGAGGGTGGGTCCGTCGAAGCGGTTGACGTCCGGCAGCGCGACGGTCCCCGCGGTCCCGTTCAGCTCGAGCAGGCCCGTCCGCGCCCGCGCGTGCTCGAACGAGAAGGTGCACTGGGCGGACCCGCCGCCCTCGAACTCGACGAGGGCGGCGTGGTGGCTCGGGACCGTCACGTCGAAGGACGTGCCGGCGCGCGGGCCGGTGGCCACGGTCCGCCGCCGACGGGAGGTCGAGGCGACCGCGGTGACCCGCTCGACCGGTCCGAGGAGGTGGACGAGCGCCGTGACGTAGTACGGCCCCATGTCCATGAGGGGCCCGCCGCCCGACCCGTAGAGGAACTCGGGGCTCGGGTGCCAGGACTCCGGGCCGGGGGTCTGGAAGACGGCCGTGGCCGTGAGCGGCCGTCCGACGTCGCCCGCGGCGACGAGGCGGAGGGCGTTCTGCACGCCGGCGCCCAGCACGGTGTCCGGGGCGCACGCGCACCGCAGCCCCCGGGAGCGGGCCCGCGCCAGCAGGGCGGCCGCGCCGTCCCGGTCCGTGGCCAGGGGCTTCTCGCTCCACAGGTGCTTGCCGGCGTCGAGGACCCGCAGCCCGACCTCGACGTGCGCGGCCGGCACCGTCAGGTCGACGACCACGTCGACGTCCTCCCGCGCCAGCAGCTCGTCCACCCCGCCGGCGTGCGGGACGCCGTGCGCGGCGGCCTGCGCGGCGGCCCGGTCGACGTCGAGGTCGGCGACGGACCGCACCTCGACGTCGGGGTAGGCGGCGAGGTTGGCCAGGTACTGCTCGGAGATCGTGCCCGCGCCGACGACGCCGACCCCCGTGACGCCGCGTCCGTCCACGGCCGACCACCTCCCTCTACTGCCGGGCGTGCGCGCCCGCCGGGTCGCTCAGTCCTCGAACTCGTGCTCCGCCGCGGGGAAGGTGCCCTCCTCGACGTCGGCGACGTAGGCGGTCGCGGCCCGGGCGAGCTCGCCGCGCAGGTCGGCGTAGCGGCGGACGAAGCGGGGGGAGCGCCCGCCCCCGAGCCCGGCCATGTCCGTGACGACGAGGACCTGCGCGTCCGTCCCCGGCCCCGCGCCGATGCCGACGACGGGCACCCGCAGCTCCCGGGCCAGCCGGGCCGCGACCGCCGACGGCACCATCTCGACGACGACGGCGAAGGCGCCCGCGTCCTGCACGGCGAGGGCGTCCGCCACGAGGCGGTCGGCGCTCTCGCCCCGCCCCTGCACCCGGTAGCCGCCGAGCGCGTGCTCGGACTGCGGGGTGAAGCCGACGTGCCCCATGACCGGCACACCGGCGTCGACGAGGGCCCGGACCGCCGGGGCGACCGCCGTGCCGCCCTCGAGCTTGACGGCCGCGGCGCCGCCCTCCTTGAGCATGCGGACGCCGGTGGCCAGCGCCTGCGCCGGCCCCTGCTGGTAGCTGCCGAAGGGGAGGTCGGCGACGACGAGGGCCCGCTGCGTCCCCCGCACGACCGCGCGGGTCAGGACGAGCATCTCCTCGACCGTCACGGCGATGGTCGAGGGTTGCCCGAGGACGGTGGTGCCGGCCGAGTCGCCGACGAGGAGGACGGGCACGCCGGCCTCGTCGAGGACCGAGGCCGTCAGCGCGTCGTAGGCCGTGAGCATCGCCCAGCGGCGGCCCTCGTCCTTCCAGCGCTGCAGCGTCGTCGTGCGGACCACGCGGGGGGTGCGCGCCGAGCCCGGCGCCGTCCCGGTCGTCCCCGTCGTCGGTGCCCCGCCGTAGGGGGCCTGCTGCTCGCTCACTCGTCCTCCTCGCGCCAGTGGGTCGTGATGGGCAGGCGCCGGTCGCGGCCGAAGGCGACGGCCGTCGTCTTCGGGCCCGGGGCGCCCTGGCGGCGCTTCCACTCGGCCCGGTCGACGAGGCCGACGACGCGCTCGACGTCCGCGAGGGCGTGCCCGGCCTCGAGCAGCTCGGAGCGACCCATGGCGCGGACCACGTAGTCCTCGAGCAGCGCGTCGAGGACGTCGTACTCGGGCAGGGAGTCCTGGTCCGTCTGGTCCGGGCGCAGCTCGGCCGACGGCGCCTTGGTGATGGACGCCTCGGGGATGGGCGGCCGCTCGCCGCGGGCCTCCGCGGCGGCGTTCCGCCAGCGGGCCAGGCGCCACACGTCCGTCTTGGCGACGTCCTTCAGCGGCGCGAAGCCGCCGACGGAGTCGCCGTAGATCGTCGAGTAGCCGACGGACAGCTCGCTCTTGTTCGAGGTGGCCAGCACGAGCTGCCCCTCGGAGTTCGAGATGCCCATGAGCAGCGTCCCGCGCACGCGGGCCTGCAGGTTCTCCTCCGCGACGCCGCTCATCGGCACGTTCGCGAGGAAGGCGTCGACCATCGGCGCGATGGGGTGGAGCCGGTAGTCGATGCCCAGGCGCTCGGCGAGGTCGTCGGCGTCGGTGCGGGAGTGGGCGGTCGAGTACCCGCTCGGCATGGAGACGCCGACCATGCCGCCGGGCCCGAGGGCGTCCACGGCGAGCGCCGCGCAGACGGCCGAGTCGATGCCGCCCGAGAGCCCGAAGAGCACCTGGGAGAAGCCGTTCTTGCGGGCGTAGTCGCCGAGCCCGAGGACCAGGGCGGCCCAGAGCTCGGCCATGTCGTCGAGCGGCTCGGCCAGGGGGGCCCGCACCGGCTCGCGGGCCGGTGCCGGGTCCGACGACACCTCGACGCGGGTCACGCCGGGGACGTCGGCGGGCTCCGCCGCGCCCTCGGGCAGCTCGAGGTCGACGACGAGCAGCTGCTCGGCGAAGGACTCGCCCCGGGCGAGGACGGCGCCGTCCTCGCCGACGACGAGCGAGCCCCCGTCGAAGACGAGGTCGTCCTGGCCCCCGACGGCGTTGACGTACGCGAGCACGGCGCCCGCCTGCGCCGCGCGGTGGCGGCACAGGGCGAGGCGGGTGTCGTCCTTCGCGCGCTCGTAGGGCGAGGCGTTGAGGACGACGAGGAGCTCGGCGTCGGCCTCCCGCGCCGCGGCGACCGGGCCGCCGTCCTGCCAGAGGTCCTCGCAGACCGCGACGGCCACGTCGACCCCGCGGACGCGGGCGACGAGGAGGTCGCGGCCCGGCACGAACACGCGGAACTCGTCGAAGACGCCGTAGTTGGGCAGGTGGTGCTTGGCGTAGCGGCCGACCCGGCGTCCCCCGTGGAGGAGCGCGGCGCAGTTCTGCGGCAGGCCCTTCGGCACGCCCGGTGCCTCGTCGCCGCCGCCGGCGGCCTCGGGCCCGCCCTCGCGGTGGCCCCGGCCGGAGGGGCCGACGCCGTCGGCCAGGGCGCCCTCGGCCCGGTCGACGTAGCCGACGAGGACGGGGAGGTCGCCGTGGCCGTCGGCCGCGAGGTCCTCGGCGAGGCGGTGGAGGGCGTCGCGGGAGGCGTCGACGAAGGAGCGGCGGAGGGCGAGGTCCTCGACGGGGTAGCCCGTCAGCGCCAGCTCGGGCAGGACGAGGAGGTCCGCGCCCGCCGCGGCGGCGTCGGCGGCGGCCCGCCGGACGAGCGCCGCGTTGCCGTCGAGGTCGCCCACCGTGGTGTCGACCTGGGCCAGGGCCAGTCGCAACGAGGGCATGCGGCGAGCGTAGCCAGGGCTCACCGGGCCGCCCGTGCCGCGGCCCGGTGCTGGGCGCGCAGGTCCACGAGCGCCGGGACGAGGCTCAGCGCGACGAGACCGGTGGCCACCGCCAGCCCGGCCAGCAGCCCGGCCGCGAGGTCCCCGCCGCCGGCGCCCCCACCGCCCCCGCCGGCTCCCGCACCGCCCCCGGCCACGCCGAAGAAGACCGCGCCCACGACCGCGATCCCGACGGCCGAGCCGATGCGCTGGCTCGTCTGGAGGACGCCGCTGGCGGACCCGGAGCGCTCCGGCGCCACGGTCGAGAGCGTCATCGTCGTGTTGGGGGAGATGACCGCCCCGCTGCCCGAGCCGGCGACCAGCAGGGGCAGCGCGAGGAGGAGGCCCAGGGTGCCCGGCGACGTCGAGCCCGCGGCCACCGCCACGACGACGAGGGTCGCGGCGAGCCCGACGACGGCGACGAGGAGGCCCCCCACGACGAGGCGGCGCCCCCACCGGTCCACGAGGCGGCCGGCCAGCACGGGGGTCACCGCCCCGCCCACGGCGAAGGGCGTCTGGGTCAGGCCGGCCTGGAGCGGCGTCATGCCCAGGCCGTCCTGCAGGTAGATCGACAGGACGAAGAAGACCGTCGTGAAGCCGCTGAAGTACACGAGGCCGACGAGGACGCCGTTGCGGTAGCCCGGGCCCCGGGCACCGGTGAAGAGGCCGAGGTCGACGACGGCGTCGCGGCCGCGCCGGGTCCGGGCGCGCTCCCAGGCGACGAAGGCGACGCCGAGGCCCACGGCCAGCGGCCACAGCAGCCAGCCGACGACCGAGGAGGGCTGCTCGAGCAGCGGGAGGAGGAGGGCCACGAGGGCGCCGGCCAGGAGGAGGACGCCCACGCCGTCCAGGTCCGCGCGCCGCCGGTCGGGCCCGGTGGCGGGCCGGTCGGCGGGCAGCCACCGCAGCGCGAGGACGAGGCCGAGGACGCCCACAGGGAGGTTGACGAGGAAGACCAGCCGCCACGCCCACGGGTCCGGGTCCGCGGTGAGCAGCAGCCCGCCGAGCAGCGGTCCCACGGCGGTCGAGACGCCGATGGAGGTGCCGAGGAGACCGAAGGCGCGGCCGCGCTCCGGCCCCCGGAAGAGCGACTGGATGAAGGCGGCCACCTGCGGCTGGAGCATGCCGCCGCCGACGCCCTGGAGCAGCCGGGCCGCGAGCAGCGCCCCCGCCGAGGGCGCGAGCCCGCACAGCAGGCTCCCGAGCGTGAAGACGACGAGCCCGGCCACGAAGACCTTCCGCCGGCCGCGGGCGTCGCCGAGACGCCCCGCCGGGACGAGCGCGAGCCCGAAGGCGAGGACGTAGCCCGAGAGGACCCACTGGAGGTCGCTGCCGCTGGCGTCGAGGTCGGCACGGACCGAGGGCAGCGCCACGTTGACGATCGAGACGTCCAGCAGCGTCATGAAGCCGGAGACGAGGCAGACCGCGAGGGCCTTCCAGCGCCGCGGGTCCGGTGCGTCGTCACCGCGGTCGCCGGCGGGGACGGTGCGGCCGGGGGAGGAGGTGGGGGTGGGGTCCTGCGTGGCGGGCCGCCCGGCCCGGTCGTCGCTCACCTCCGGACGGTAGGTCGGGCCCGGCGCGGCGGCGCGGCGGCGACGCGGGCCGGACGCCGTGCCGCGGGACCGGCGCCGCCGCTGGCAGGATGACGGCGCGCCGGCCGCCGCCCGGCGCCCGGACGGACGCACGCGGCGCACGACGACGCGCGGGACCCGCGCGTCGCCCGCTCGGTGGAAGGGGACCCATGGACCGCCAGCAGGAGTTCGTCCTCCGGACGATCGAGGAGCGGGACATCCGCTTCGTGCGGCTGTGGTTCGCCGACGTGCTGGGCGGGCTGAAGTCCGTGGCCATCGCCCCGGCCGAGCTCGAGGGCGCCTTCGCCGAGGGCATCGGCTTCGACGGCAGCTCGATCGAGGGGCTCGCCCGCGTCTCCGAGGCCGACATGATCGCCCGGCCCGACCCGTCGACCTTCCAGGTCCTGCCGTGGCGCGGCGACCCCCGCAGCGGGGGCGTCGCCCGGATGTTCTGCGACGTCCTCACCCCGGACGGCGAGCCGGCGATGGCCGACTCGCGCAACGTGCTCAAGCGGGTGCTCTCCCGGGCCGCGGAGAAGGGCTTCACCTTCTACACGCACCCCGAGATCGAGTTCTACCTCTTCGAGGGCAGCCCGGCCGACAGCGTCGGCGACGGCCGGCGGCCCGGCGTGGCGGTCCACCCGCCCGTCCCCGTCGACACGATGGGGTACTTCGACAACGTCCCCGGCGGCGCCGGCCAGGACTTCCGGCGTGACGCGATCTCCATGCTCGAGGCGATGGGCATCTCCGTGGAGTTCAGCCACCACGAGGCCGGCCCGGGCCAGAACGAGATCGACCTGCGCTACGCGGACGCGCTGACGACCGCCGACAACATCGTCACCTTCCGCACGGTCGTCAAGGAGGTGGCCCTGCAGCACGGCGCCTTCGCGTCCTTCATGCCGAAGCCCCTCGCGGACCAGCCCGGCAGCGGCATGCACACCCACCTGTCGCTCTTCGAGGGCGACCGCAACGCCTTCCACGAGCCGGGCGCGCAGTACGAGCTCAGCACGACGGCGCGGCAGTTCATCGCCGGGCTGCTGCGGCACGCGAAGGAGACGTCGCTCGTCACGAGCCAGTTCGTCAACAGCTACAAGCGGCTCTGGGGCGGCTCCGAGGCGCCCTCGGACATCGCGTGGGGCCACAACAACCGCTCGGGCCTCGTCCGCGTGCCGCGCTACAAGCCGGGCAAGGCGCAGTCGGCGCGGGTGGAGTACCGGGGCATCGACTCGGCGGCCAACCCCTACCTGGCGCTGGCCGTCCTCCTCGCGGCGGGGCTCAAGGGCGTCGAGGAGGGCTACGAGCTGCCCGACGAGGCCGAGGACGACGTCACGCGCCTCACGTCCTCCGAGCGTCGCGCCATGGGCATCGAGCAGCTGCCCGCCAGCCTCGACCACGCCATCGCGCTCACCGAGGCGAGCGAGCTCGTCGCGGAGACGCTGGGGGAGAGCATGTTCGAGTTCGTCCTGCGCAACAAGAGGGCGGAGTGGGTGGACTACCGCGCCCAGGTCACCCCCTTCGAGCTGCAGCGCTTCCTGCCCTGGCTGTGACGTCCGACGGGGTCGGGGGGCCCGCCCCCCGCGTGCTCGTCGTCCAGCACGAGGAGTGCTGCCCCCCGGGGATGCTGCTGCCCGCCCTCCTGCGGGCGGGCGCCGTCGTCGACGTCGTGCGGCCGGACCTCGGGGTGCCGCTGCCCGCCGCCCTCGGCCGGCGGGGACCCGGCCGTCCGCCGGCGGCCCACGACGCCCTCGTCGTCCTCGGCGGGACGGCCGGTGCCGGCGACGACACGCGCTGGCCGTGGCTCCCGGCGGTGCGCGCGCTCCTGGCCGCCTGCGTCGACGACGGCACGCCCGCCCTCGGCGTCTGCCTCGGGGCCCAGCTCCTCGCGGCGGCCACGGGAGGGCGGACGGGCCGGTGCCCCGGCGGCCCGGAGACGGGGCTGCTGGCCGTCGACGTCGAGCCGGGCGCCGACGACGACCCGCTGGTGGGCGCGGCCCGCCCGCCCGGCGGCGGGGCGTGGCGGGTCGTGCAGTCGCACGAGGACGCCGTGCTCGCGGTGCCCCCCGGGGGCAGGGTCCTGGCCCGCTCCCGCGGCGGCGACCCCGCCGTGGCGGCGGGGGACGGTGTCGTGCAGGTCTTCCGGGTCGGCCCCGCCTGGGGGCTGCAGCACCACCCCGAGGCCGGCGCGGCCGTCGTCGACGGCTGGTGGCGGACGCCGGAGGGGCGGGCCGACGTGGCGTCCCAGGGGCTCGACGCCGACGCGCTCGTGGCCGAGGTCGACGCCGCCGCACCGGGGCTGGCCGCGGCGGCGGACCGGCTGGCCGCGGCGTTCGTCGCCGTCGTGCGGGACGCGCGCGACGCGTCCGGGGGGCGGCGATGACGGCGCCCGCCGTCCCGACCGGGCTGCTCGCCCGGCGCGGCTTCGCGGACCCGGCCGCGGCGCAGCGGCTCCTGGCCGAGCCCGGGACCGCCGCGCTGGCGCGGCGCCTCGGCGACGAGGGCGTGGACCGCCTCGTCGGCCTCCTCGCGCGCGCCGCGGACCCCGACGCCGCCCTGCGCGCCGTCGCGCGCCTGGCCGAGCACGACGGCTCCCCGGCCGTCGAGGTCCTCGTGGGGGAGGGTCCTGCGCGCGAGCGTCTCGTCGCGGTGCTCGGCGCGTCCGCCGCGCTGGCCGACGGCCTCGTGCGGCACCCCGGCGACGCGGCCGTCCTGCACGAGCCCGACGAGCCCGTGCCGCCGGGCCGCCTGCGCGCCGAGCTGCTGCGCGGGGTGGGGGCCGACCCGGCCGACGCCGCCCCCGTCGCCGCCGAGGACGCCACGGGCGACGACCTGCGCCGCGCCTACCGCCGCCGGGTCCTCTCGCTCGCGGGCCGCGACCTCGCCGACCCGGTGCCCGAGCGGCGCGTCGGCGACGTCGGCGCCGAGCTGGCGGACCTCGCCGCGGCGGCGCTGGAGACGGCCCTGGCCCTGGCCCGGCGCGACGTGGGCGAGGACGCGTCCGCCGCCCGGCTCGCCGTCCTCGGCATGGGCAAGTGCGGCGGCCGCGAGCTCAACTACGTCAGCGACGTCGACGTCGTCCACGTCGTCGAGCCCGCCGAGGGCGTCGAGGTGGACCGCGCGCTGGCGGTCGGCGAGAAGCTCGCCCGCCTCCTGGCCACGTACTGCTCCGGGTACTCGGCCGAGGGCACGCTCTGGCCGGTCGACACGGCCCTGCGGCCGGAGGGCGGGGCGGGGCCGCTCGTGCGGACGGTCGACAGCCACCGGGCCTACTACGAGCGCTGGGCCGAGACGTGGGAGTTCCAGGCCCTGCTCAAGGCCCGCGTCGTCGCCGGCGACGCCGAGGTCGGCGCGGCCTACCTCGACGCCGTCCGTCCCGCGGTGTGGACCGCCGCCGGCCGGACCGGCTTCGTCGGCACCGTCCAGGCGATGCGGCGCCGGGTCGAGGCGCACGTGCCCGCCAAGGAGGCCGGGCGGCAGCTGAAGCTCGGCCCGGGCGGGCTGCGCGACGTCGAGTTCAGCGTGCAGCTGCTGCAGCTCGTCCACGGCCGGTCGGACCCGCACCTGCGCAGCGGCACGACGCTGGCCGCGCTCGACGCGCTGGCGGCCTACGGCTACGTCAGCCGCGCGGACGCGGGGGCCCTGGAGCGCGGGTACCGCTGGCTGCGGGTGCTCGAGCACCGCATCCAGCTGGCCCGCCTGACGCGCACCCACGTCCTGCCGACGGCCGAGGACGACCTGCGCCGACTGGCCCGGGCCGCCGGGCTCGACGGCACCGCGGCGCTCGAGGAGCGCTGGCAGGAGACGAGGGCCCGTGTCCGGCGCCTCCACGAGCGCCTCTTCTACCGGCCGCTGCTGGGCGCCGTCGCCCGGCTGTCGACCGAGGACGCAAGGCTGTCGCCGGAGGCCGCGAGGGCCCGCCTGCAGGCCCTCGGCTACCGCGACCCCGCGGGCGCCATGCGGCACCTCGAGGCGCTGTCCGGCGGGGTGAGCCGGCGGGCGGCCATCCAGCGCCAGCTGCTGCCCGTCCTCCTCGGCTGGTTCGCCGACGGCGCGGACCCCGACGCGGGCCTGCTGTCCTTCCGCCGGCTCTCGGAGTCGCTCGGCGGCACCCACTGGTACCTCCAGATGCTCCGGGACGACGGCGTCGCCGCCGAGCGGCTGGCCAACCTCCTCACGGGCAGCCGGCTCGCGGCCGACCTGCTGCTCCAGGCCCCGGAGGCGGCCCGCTGGCTCGAGGGGGACAGCGAGCTCGTGCCGCGGCCGGCCGCGCAGCTGCGGGCCGAGGTCGGCGCCGTCGTCGCCCGCCACCGGGACCCGGTCGGCGCCGCGATGGCGGCGCGCGCGGTGCGTCGTCGCGAGATGACGAGGACGGCCGTGGGCGACCTCTCGGGGGTCCTCGACCTCGAGGGCGTCGGCCACGCGCTCACCGCCGCGACGCAGGCCGTGCTGCAGGGCGGGCTCGCGGCCGCGCTGCGCTCGGTCGCGGCGCGCGTGGGGGAGCCGCTCCCCGTGCGGATGGCGGTCGTCGGCATGGGCCGCCTCGGCGGGCACGAGCTGACGTACGCGAGCGACGCGGACGTGCTCTTCGTCCACGAGCCGCGGGAGGGGGCCTCCGAGGCGGACGCCCAGGGCGTCGCCGTCGCCGTGGCCACGGAGGTGCAGCGGCTGCTCAAGGGGCTGGGTCCCGAGCCGCCGCTCGAGGTCGACGCCGCGCTGCGGCCCGAGGGCCGCCAGGGCCCGCTGTCCCGCTCGCTGTCGTCCTTCGCCACGTACTACCGGCGGTGGTCGGACGTCTGGGAGGCGCAGGCGCTGCTGCGGGCGGAGCCGGTGGCGGGCGACCCCGAGCTGGGCGCGGCCTTCACGGCGCTCGTCGAGGGCGTGCGCTACCCGGCCGACGGGCTGGACGACGCGCAGGTCCGGCAGGTGCGGACGACGAAGGCGCGCGTCGAGGCCGAGCGGCTGCCGCGCGGCGTCGACCCGCGGCGGCACGTCAAGCTCGGTCCGGGCGGCATCAGCGACGTCGAGTGGACGGTCCAGCTCCTCCAGCTGCAGCACGCCGGTGCCGTGCGGTCGTTGCGCACCACCTCGACGCTCGGGGCGCTGGCCGCGGCGCGGGAGGCGGGCCTCGTGGGCGCCGAGGACGCCGAGGTCCTCGACGACGCCTGGCGGTGGTGCTCGCGGGTGCGGGCTGCGCTCGTCCTGTGGAGCGGACGGCCGACCGACGTCGTCCCGACCGACGTCGACGACCTCGAGGGCGTGGCCCGCCTCCTCGGCATGCCCGCGGGCTCCGCGGGGGCGCTCGACGACGAGCACCGCCGGCGGACGCGGCGGGCGCGGGCCGTCGTCGAGCGGCTGCTCTTCGGCTGGGACGACGCCGACGAGCGCGGGGCGTCGGACCGCTGACGGCTCCGGTCAGGGCGTCGACGACGTCCCGGGGTCGACAGGGGGCTCCGGCAGCCGCGCGATGAGCACGGTGTCGAGGCGACGGAGGAGGACGTACAGCCCCAGGCCGGCCATGGCGGCGCCGACCACCAGGAGGAGCACCGCGACGAAGGCCCGACCCGGCGAGTCCTCCACGGCGAGAAGGTCGTACCCGCCCAGGAGACCGCCCAGGACGAGCAGCAGCAGGCCGGACATGACGACGCCGGCCACCCTCACCGGCGGGGGCGCCGGCGGCAGGGGAGGGAGCCCGGCGGCGCCGGTCGGGCGGGCTGCGACGTCGTCCACCCGCCCAGGATGCCGCCCGGGTCGCCCTGCGTGGGCGTCCCCAGCGAGGTCACCCAGACGGACCGCGCGGCTACGGTCCGCCCATGGCTCTCGCCGTGACGGTCGACGTCGCCCGGCCCGCGCTCGTCGCGGGGGTCGAGGCCTTCCTCGCCGCCGTCGACGGGCTCGACGAGATGGCGCTCCTCGGCGCCTCGCGGTGCCACGGGTGGACGCGGCTCGACGTCGTCGTCCACGTGCTCGGCGGGTGGCACGAGGTCCTCGCCGGGCTCGTGTCCCCGGTCGACGACGCCCCGACGGTCGACGCGGCCACGTACTGGCGGGCCTTCTCCGCCGCGGCGGCCGACGAGGACCCGGTGGCCGAGATCACCGCCCAGCGGCGGCGGACGTCCGCGTACGGGCGGCCCTCGGCCGCCGTGGCCCAGCTCCACGACGTCGGCGCGGCGGTGCTGCGGGGCGTGGCCTCGGCGCCCGACGGCCCGCGGGCCTGGCAGGGGCAGGTGCTGCTCCTCGGCGACTTCCTCGCCACGTGGGCCGTCGAGCACGCCGTCCACCAGCTCGACCTGCTCGTCGAGCACCCGGTGCCGCCGGGGGCACTGGCGCTGGGCCGGGCGACCGTCGAGGCGCTCGTCGGCGGTCCGGTGCCCGGTGACGACGTGACGGTGCTGCTGCAGGGGGCCGGTCGGCTGCCCGCGGCCGACGGACCGCTCGCCGGCCGTCCGCCCGTGCTCGGCTGAGGCTCAGCCGGCCTCGACGAGGACCTTCAGCCCCGCCTCGACCGCGGGCGGGTTGACGCGACGCTGCCGCAGGGCCGCGGGCACCGACGTGCGCGCGCGCCAGAGGGCGCGGGGCCGCTGCCGGGCGGTGCGGACGAGGGAGCCCGCCACGTGCGGCCACGGGCGGCGCATGACCGCCGTGAGGAACGCCGCGCGCGCGACCTTGACGGCGCGCTCGTCGCGGACGTCGCGCCGGGGGGAGGGGTGGTGGTGGATGACGACGTCGTCGACGTACGCGAGGCCGTGCCCCGCCGCCGCGAGGTCGTAGGCCACGCGCTCCTCCTCGCCGGGGAAGAACACCACGTCGTCGAAGCCGCCCACCTTGAGGAAGGCGTCCCGGCGGACGGCGGCGGCGCAGGCGACGAAGCCGAGGAGCGACGGGCCGGGGAGGTCGTCGTCCGTGCCGAGCGCCGAGCGCGCCATGACCTCGCAGATGCCGTCGAGGCGCTCCTCCGGGCCGACGAGGATGCGCGCGTTGACGAGCGCGAGGCGGGGGCTCGCGTCGAAGAGGTCGGCGACGCGGGCGAGCATGCCCGGCGCCCACCAGGAGTCGTCGTCGGCGAAGGCGACGTAGGGGGTGCGGGCCCGCTCGACGCCGAGCGTGCGCGCGGCGGCGCCCCGGTTGGCCGGCAGGGCGACGACGTCGACGTGCGGCAGCTCGCGCCGCACGGCCTCGACGGTGCCGTCGCTGCTGCCGTTGTCGACGAGGACGACGGGCGCCTCGTGGCGGCGCAGGCTGGCCAGCAGCTCGTCGCGGCGGTCCTTGCTCACGACGACGACGGTGACGCGCTCCGCGAGAGGACGTCCCGCCGACGGCGCGGGGCCTGCGGCGGTCTCGGGGCGGGAGGACGGGGGCTCGACGGGCACGGCGGGGACGCTAGCGGGCACCCGCCGCGCGGCTGCCGGGGGGAGACGGCAGAGTGGCGCGCGGCCGGCCCCCTGCACCCGGGCCGCCCGTGGCCGGGCCGCCCCCGCGGGGCCCGCCGCACCGCAGGGACACCGCCGTACCGCAGGCATCCAGCACGAGCACCGGAGGACACCATGGCGAACCGCCCGAACCCCATCGAGCTCCAGAAGCACCTGTCCGGCATCGACTACCCGGCCGGCAAGGACGCCATCGTCAAGAAGGCCGAGGACAGCGGCGCGCCCGACGACGTGCTCGAGGCGCTCCGCGGCATCCCCGACCGCGAGTACGAGGGCCCGAGCGGCGTCAGCTCCGCCTTCTCCGACCAGGCCTGAGGCGCCGGCCCGCCCGTGAGCACCGCAGCACCCCTCCCCACCGCCCCCGGGCGGGCCGACCCGCCGCGGCGGGCCGTCGTCACCGGCGCCGCCGGCTTCCTCGGCAGCCACCTCGTCGAGGAGCTCCTGGCCCGCGGCACCGAGGTCGTCGGCCTCGACAGCTTCCTCACCGGGACGCCGCAGAACCTCGCGCACCTGTCCGAGCACCCCGGGCTGCGGCTCGTGCGCTGCGACATCACCGACTACGTCCACGTCCCCGGTGACGTGGACCTCGTCCTGCACTTCGCGTCGCCCGCGTCCCCGGTGGACTACCTCAAGCTGCCGATCGAGACGCTGAAGGTCGGCTCGATCGGCACCATGCACGCCCTCGGGCTCGCCAAGGACAAGGGCGCCCGGCTCGTCCTGGCCTCGACGTCGGAGGTCTACGGCGACCCGCAGGTGCACCCGCAGCCCGAGGACTACTGGGGCCACGTCAACCCCGTCGGGCCCCGCGGCGTCTACGACGAGGCCAAGCGGTACGCCGAGGCGCTGACGACGGCGTACCGGCAGACGCACGGCGTCGACACGGGCATCGTCCGCATCTTCAACACCTTCGGCCCGCGGATGCGCCCGCACGACGGCCGGGCCATCCCGACCTTCATCCGGCAGGCGCTGGCGGGCGAGCCGCTCACCGTGGCCGGCGACGGGCAGCAGACCCGCTCGGTCTGCTACGTCGACGACCTCGTGCGCGGCATCCTCGCCCTCGCGGCGTCCGACCACGCCGGGCCGGTCAACATCGGCAACCCGACGGAGCTGACGGTCCGGCAGATCGCCGAGGACGTCATCGCGGCCACCGGGTCGTCGTCGGTGGTCGAGCACGTCGGGCGGCCGGTGGACGACCCGCAGGTGCGCCGGCCCGACACGACGCTCGCGGCGGCCGCGCTGGGCTGGAAGCCCGAGGTCGACTGGGCGGACGGCCTGGCCCGCACCGTGGCGTGGTTCCGGGACGCCGTCGTGCCCGGTGCCGGCCGGGCGGTCCCGCCGACCCGCTGACCCGCGCACGCCCGACGGGCGCCGTCCCTGCCGGGGCGGCGCCCGTCGTCGTCCCCGGCCTCAGCGTCCGGGGGCGACGCCCTCCTCGGGCTCGTCGAGACCGTCGACGGCGCGCACGGCGTCCCCGAGCGACAGGTCGGGGCGCCGGCCCCGCAGCTCCCGGACCGCGGCCGTCCGCCCGGAGGCGGCCAGCACCGCGGGCAGGTCCCGGAGGTCCTCGGGCGTCGGCGGCGGGGCCTGACGTCGGCGACGCCGGTCCACCTCGCCCTGCGCGACGAGCACCGCGGCCCCCAGCAGGCCGAGCAGGAGCCCCCACGAGCTCCCCGTGGCGGCCAGGACGAGACCCGTCGCGAGGGCGAGGACCGCCACGACGAGCACCGCCCACATCGCGGCGGACGGACGCCCGCTCACAGCGCGGTCCTGGCCGCGGCGCCGGCGGCGGGGCCGTAGGAGCCGCCGAAGCGCACGGCGTGGCTCAGCAGCGGCGGGAGCTGGTGGAGGCCGACGCGGTCCCGCCACCCGTCCGCGAGCGGCGTCACCTCCTCGTAGGCGGCGACGACGCGGGCGGGGAGCCCGCCGAAGAGCTCGAGGAGCGCCAGGTCGGCCTCGCGGTGGCCGCCGTGGGCGGACGGGTCGAGCAGCCAGGGGCGGCCGTCGGCCGTGCGCACGACGTTGCCCCACCACAGATCGCCGTGGCAGCGCGCGGGCGGCTCGGGCGGGCCCATGAGCTCCTCGGCGCGGTCGACGGCCTCCTCGACGGCGGCGAGGTCGGCGCGGGACAGGTGCCCCCGGTCGGCGGCGGCCCGGGCGTGGGGGAGCACGCGCTGGCCGCCCCAGAAGGACGCCCACGACGACGTGGGGGTGACGGGCAGCCGGCGCGAGCCCAGCGCGGGCGACGCACCGGGCGGCACGGCGCCGAAGGCCTCCGCGCCCGCGGCGTGCAGCGCGGCGAGGCCTCGGCCCAGGAGCTCCTCGCCGGCGGCGTCCAGCGAGGAGCCGCCGGTGACGTCGAGCATCTCCAGCACGAGCACCCGTCCCTCGGCGGCGACGACCGCGGGGACGGGCGGGGCGCCGTCGACCTCGTCGAGCCACCGCAGCCCCGCCGCCTCCGAGGCCACCATCTCCTCGCCGCCCTCGCGGGCGTACCGCTTGACGAAGACCCGGCGTCCGTCCGCGAGCCGCACCTCCTCGGCGGCACCGACGTCGCCCCCGCCGAGCGGACGGCGGGAGCGGACGGGGCCGAGGGAGGCGGGCAGGTCGTCGTCGGCGGGGTGCACCCGCCCATCCTGGGCCGGGCGGCGCCGTCGGCCGCGTCAGGCCGCGCCGCGGGTCCGCTTCGGCGGCTTCCCGCGCCACGCGAGGCTGCGGGCGTCGAGCTCGGCGACGAGCGGCGCGCCCTCGGCGTCCATGCGCTCGGCGAGCGCCACGGCCCGCTCGAGCGCCTCCGGGGGCAGCCGGGTGAACGCGGCGCCGCGGCCGGCGGGCAGCACCTCGCGCCAGGCCCCGCCGAGGGTGTTGTCGAGGACGACCCGGCCGACGCAGTGGTCGACCTGCACCGCCCACCCCTCCGCCCGCCCGCGCGCGGGGAGCCGGTCGAGCACGAGCTCGCGGTAGCGCGCCAGGAGGTGTGCGCGGTGGTCCTCGTCCACGCCCCCCATGCTCGCCGCGCCCCGCCCCGTCCGCCCTCCCAGCGCACCGACGGGCAGGAGGGCGCCCACGTGCCGGGTGAGGGGCTCGGGGTGGGCAGATGGGCGCCCACGTGCCGGGTGAGGGCGCCGGGGTGGGCAGATGGGCGCCCACGTGCCGGGTGAGGGCGCCGGGATGGGCAGATGGGCGCCCACGTGCCGGGTCAGGGGACCGGGGTGGGCAGATGGGCGCCCACGTGCCGGGTGAGGGGACCGGGGTGGGCAGATGGGCGCCCAGGTGCCGAGAGAGGGGGGCGGCGGGTCAGGCGGGGAGGGCGTTGATGGCGTGGGGGACCGCGCCCCAGAGGTGCTGGAGGGCGTAGCCGCGGACGGGGGACCAGACCGCGGAGCGGCGCTCGAGGGCGCGGGCGTCGTCGGCGAGGCCGAGCGCGCGGGCGCCGGCGACGGCGCCGAGGTCGGAGGGCAGGAAGGCGTCGTCGTCGCCGAGGGCGCGCAGGGCCACGGTCGACGCCGTCCAGGGGCCGACGCCGGGCAGCGCGAGGAGGGCGGCGAGGTGCTCGGCCCGGGCGCCGGGGTCGAGGCGGCCGACGGGGACGTCGAGGAGGCCCTCGCGCAGCGCGGCCACGACGCCGAGGAGGGTGCGGCGTCGGGCGTGGGGGAGCGCGAGCTCCTCGGCCGTGAGGGCCGCGAGGCGCTCCGGGGTGGGGAAGAGGTGCGTCGCCCCGGCGACCGGGACGGGCAGGGGCTCGCCGTGGCGGGCCACGAGGCGGGCGGTGTGCGTGCGGGCGGCGGCGGTGCTCACCTGCTGGCCGAGGACCGTCCGCACGGCGGACTCCGCCGCCCCGCAGGCCCGCGGCACCCGCCGGCCGGGGACCGCGGCGACGAGGGGCGCCAGGGCGCCGTCCGCGGCGAGGACGGCGTCGACGGCGCCCGGGTCGGCGTCGAGGTCCAGCCACCACCGGACCACCCGGGCCGCGGCGTCGAGGTCCGCCGGGTCGCCCCCGAGGAGGTCGAGGCGGACGCCGCCGGGGGCGTCGTCGCCCGCCGGGGCGTGCGCGGCGACGACGGCCGGGCCGCCCGGCAGCGCCAGCGTGCGGACGAGGGCGCCGCCGCCCGGCGCGGGCACCCACCTCTCCACGCCCGGCACCGCCGTGGCGGCGAGGTGGCCGAACAGCTGCCCGACGTGCAGCGGCGTCCGCGCCGGCAGCGTCGTCGTGGCGAGCGGGGGCGGCAGGACGGCGTCGTCCACCTCAGGCCGCGCGGCGGGCCGGCAGGGCGGCGAGGGCGCCGAGGACGTCGTCGACGGTGGTCCGGGCCAGCACCGGGTCGACCGCGGCACCGTGCGGGTCGCCGCGGTACGCCGCCGAGGGCGCGGGCCACAGCACCGGGTGGAGGTGGTGGTCGACGGCGGGGCCCCACGCCGCCGGGCTCGTCGGCCCGAAGAGCAGGACCGACGGCGTCGCGAGCGCCGTGGCGAGGTGGGCCACCCCGGTGTCGCCGCACACGAGGGCGCGGGCGCCGGCGAGGAGCCCGGCCAGCTGCTCGAGGTCGCAGCGGCCCGCGGTGTCGACGACCACGCACGACGTCGGGCCCGAGCGCGCCACGACGGCGCGGGCGCGCACCGCCACCTCGGCCGTGACGTCCGCCTCGGCCGCCGAGCCGGTGAGGACGACGTCGCGCCCGCCCGCCACGAGCGCCGCCGCGAGCGCCGTCCAGCACGACGCCGGCCAGCGGCGGGAGCCCGACGCGGCCCCCGGGTGCAGGACGACGGTGCGTCCGGGGCGGGCCGCCTCCGCCGGTCCCGGCGCCGTCCGCTCGGGCGCCAGGGGCGTCGGCCACGCCGCGGCGTCGAGCCGCAGGTCCTCCGGCCCGCAGGGCGCGCCCGTCGTCGCCCGCACGAGCGAGGCCCACCGCTCGACCTCGGCGACGTCGTCCGACCAGGCCGGGCCGTCGAGACCGGCGGCGGGGCAGGCGTGCCCGAGGAGCCTGGCCCCGTCGGCGCCGCGCTCGTCGAGCAGCCCGCGCAGCGCGAGGGCGCTCTGCGGGCCGCGGCCGTGGAGGTTGACCGCGGCGACCACCGGCCAGCCCGGCGGCAGCACGGCAGGGTGCTCGTGCGCCGCGGCGACGACGGCGTCCTCGGCGATCGCCGCCACCCCGTCGACCGGCAGGACGTCGTCGACGACCCCCCGGCGCCGCAGCAGCCCCCCGGGTCCCGAGGGCCCGGCGAGGACGAGGTGCGCGCCGGGGAAGGCCCGCCGGAGGCCGCGCAGCGCCGGGACCCCGGTGAGGGCGTCACCCAGCCCGAGCGCGCGCAGCGCGAGGACGACCCCGGCACGGGTGCCGGGGTCGTCCTCGGGCGACGGGGGGACCGTCCGCACGGCCTACGGCCAGGAGGGCTCGGTCGAGACGGTGACGACCATCTCGCGCACCTCGGTGCCGACGGGCTGCCGCAGCGCGTGCACGACCGAGTGGGCGACGACGCGCGGGTCCATGAGGTCGGCGTCCGGTCCCGGCCGGTACTGCTCGGTGCGGCCGTCGAAGAAGTGGGTGCGCATGCCGGCGGGGACGAGCATCGTCACGCCCACCTCGCCCGCGAGCTCCAGCTGCAGCGCGCGGGTGAACCCGACGACGCCGAACTTGCTGGCGCAGTAGGCGCTCGCATCGCTGGCGGCCCGCAGGCCCAGCGAGCTGGACACCGTGACGACGACGCCGCGCGCGGCCTTGAGGTGCGGCAGGCAGGCGCGGACGGCGGCCGCGGTGCCGATGAGGTTGACGCCCACGACCTGCGCCCACCGGTCGGCCGGGACGTCCTCGAGGCGCCCGACGGCGTCCGTGCCCGCGGCCGTGACGACGGCGGTGGGCGGGCCGACCTGCTCGACGAGCTCGGCGACGGCGCGCTCCACGGCGGCGGCGTCCGAGACGTCCGCGAGGGCGTGGGGGACGTCGGCCGCCGGGGCGGCGCGGTCGATGACCGCGGCGGTGCCGCCGAGGGCGCGGACGACCTCGACCACGGCCGCGCCGAGGCCCGACGAGCCGCCGGTCACGTAGACGGTGCCGATCTCCCGCTGGCCGGCCATGCCGCCCTCGGGGCCCACGGCGGGGCCGGTCGGCAGCGCGACGGCGGCCTCCTGCCCCCCGGCGGTGGTGGGCTGGTCGGTGGTGCTGCTGCTCACGGGTTCTCCTGCTCGGCGGGGACCGTCGCGGGGGCCCCGCGACGGAGGATCTCGGTGGTCGAACGGCCGTCGAGGTAGGGCAGCAGGACGACCCGCCCGCCCCACCCCTGGACGAGGGGGGCCTCCGGCATGACGGCGCCGGCCGCGCCGTAGTCGCCGCCCTTGGCCCAGACGTCGGGCTGCAGGACGCGCAGCGCCTCGCGCGGGTCGTCCTCGTCGAAGACGGCGACGGCGTCGACGGCCTCGAGCGCCTGCAGGACCCGGACCCGGTCGGCCTGGGCCTGGACCGGACGGCCCTCGCCCTTGAGCCGGCGCACGGAGGCGTCGGAGTTCACGAGGACGACGAGGGCGTCACCGAGGCGGCGGGCCGCCTGGAGGCACGCCACGTGCCCGGCATGGAGGACGTCGAAGCAGCCCCCCGTGGCCACGACGGTGCCGCCGGCGGCGCGCACCCGGGCCAGGAGCCCGGCCACGTCGGCGGCGCGCGCCGGCTCGGCGGGGTCGCCGCCGCCGGTCGCCGTCGGGGCGGTGACGGGGGCGGACGGTGCCGGACGGGCGCCCGCGGCGCGGCGCGACCGCCAGCCGGCGGCCCCGCCGCCCGCGACCCAGGCGGAGGCGTCCTCGACGGCCTCGACGACGGCCTCGGGCAGGACGGCGCCGCGGGCGAGGGCCAGCGCCGCCGTGGCGGCGAAGCGGTCGCCGGCGCCGCACGGGTCGCCGCCGGCGACGACGGGCGCGGGCACGTAGAGCGGCTCGGTCCCCGGCAGGCCGAGGAAGGCGCCCCGCTCGCCGACGGTCACGACGACGCCGCGCGCGGCCCAGCGGCGCGCGAGCGCGCCGGCGCCGTCGTCGGGCCGGGGGGCGCCGCCGAGGACGCGGGCCGCCTCGGAGAGGTTGGGCGTGACGAGGGCGCAGCCGTGGACGGGCTCGCCGCCGCGCGGGTGCGGGTCCCACACCACGGGGACGGACGCGGCGGCCGCGCCGAGCAGCGCGCGGACGCCGGGGTCGTGGGTCGTGCCCGCACCGTAGTCGGACACGAGGACGACGTCGGCGGACGCCAGGACCGCGCGCAGCTCGTCGAGGTCCGGCGCCGAGGGCGTGCCCGGCCCGCCCGAGTCCACGCGGACGAGGGACTGCCCCGCCGCGCGGACGCGGGTCTTCGTCCGGGTCAGACCGGTGTGGGGGAGGGCGACCAGGCGGAGGCCCTCGCCGTCGCCCGTGCCCTCGACGAGGGCGGCCCGCAGCCGGCCGCCGTCCTCGTCGTCGCCGACCGGGGCGACGAGGACGACCTCGACGTCGTCGGCCGTGGGGCTCGCCCCGCCCGCCCGGCCCGAGGCCACGAGCAGCGCGGTGAGGCCGGCGCCGCCGGGGCTCTCGGTCGTGCGGCGGAGGTCGACGACGGGCACGGGCGCGTCCGGCGCCACCCGCTCCACGACCCCCTCGAGGTCGCGGTCCAGCACCACGTCGCCGACGACGACGACCCGCCGGCGGCGGCCGCCGCGACGGACCGACGGGGCGTCGTCGGACGGCTCGACGACCACGGGCCCGTCGGGCGTCGTGCCCGTGGCGGCCGCGTCCGGGGCGTCCGGGGCGTCCGGGGCGTCCGCGGGGACGGGCCCGCCGGCGTCCGCGGCGGCCAGCGCGGTGTCGACGCCCGCGCAGAGGGCGTGGACGAGCACGAGGTGCCCCTCCTGGACGCCCGAGGTCGACGGCGCGTCGACGCCGACGACCTCGTCCGCCAGCTCGGCCAGCGGGTTGGGCAGCGGGCCGGTGAGGGCCCACACGCGCATCCCGCCGGCGCGGGCGCGGGCGGCCGCCTCGAGGACGTTGGGGCTGCGGCCCGAGGTGGACAGGAGGACGACGACGTCGCCGGGCCGGCCGTGCGCCTGCACCTGGCGGGCGAAGACCTCCCGCTCGCCGTAGTCGTTGCCGATGGCGGTGACGCTCGAGGTGTCCGCGTGCAGCGCGATGGCCGACAGCGGGCGCCGCTCGTCGACGAAGCGGCCGACGAGCTCGGCGGTGAGGTGCTGCGCCTCGGCGGCGCTGCCGCCGTTGCCGGCCGCGAGCAGGCGGCCCCCGCCGGCGAGGACGCCGGCGAGCTCGGCGCCCCAGCGGTGGAGGACGGCCGCGCTCGGCCGCAGGCGGCCGAGGGCGGCGACGAGCTCGTCGACGTGGCCGTCGAGCCAGGGCGCGGCGGCCGCGGCGGAGGCCGGGTCCGTCGGCACGAGCGGGTCGGCGGGGCGCGGGTGCTGCGGGGCGTCGGTCACAGGGCCTCCAGCCTCGTGCGGGCGAGGACGCCCGCGTAGACGTCCTCGGTGCGGGCGGCCACCTCGGGCCAGCCGTAGTGGGCGACGGCGCGCTCCCGGGCGGCACGGCCCCAGGCCTGCCGGCGCGCCGGGTCGTCGAGCAGCGGGGCCAGGGCCGCGGCCAGGGCGACGGGGTCGCGCGGGGGCACGAGGACCCCCGTCACCCCGTCCTCGACCGTGTCGAGCAGCCCGCCGACGGCCGACCCGACGACGGGACGGCCGCAGGCCATCGCCTCGAGCGGGACGATGCCGAAGGGCTCGTACCAGGGGGCGGCGACGACGACGTCCGCGCTGCGCAGCAGCGCCGGCAGGTCGCCGTGGTCGGCCCGGCCGAGCAGGTGGACCCGGTCGGCCACGCCGACCTCCTCGGCGACGGCGAGCAGCCGCTGCGCCTCGGCGTCGATGGCCAGGTGGTCGGCGGGCGGCCCGCCCGCGACGACCAGCTCGGTGCGGCCGAGCGCCGAGCCGGGCGCCAGCGCGAGGGCGCGCACGACGTCCTCGACGCCCTTGCGCTCGACGAGGCGCCCGACGACGACGACGCGGTGCGGCATCCGCCGCGGCGGACCGCCCACCGGGCCCTCGGGCGTGAAGCGGGCGACGTCCACGCCGCAGGGCACGACGTGCACGGCCGCCCCGTCGGCGCCGAGCCCGTCGCGGCCCTCGGAGCCCACCAGCTCGCGCACCTCGTCGGTGCACGTGGCCAGGACGGCGTCGACGTCGGCCACGAGGCCGGCCTCGACCGCCACGCGCGAGGGCGGGCTCGTGTCGTCCGCGCCCTGGTGACGCCGCTTGACCGAGCCGAGGGCGTGGAAGGTGATGACGAGCGGGAGACCGACGGAGCGGGCGGCCTGGCGCGCGGCGACGCCGCTCATCCAGAAGTGCGCGTGGAGGAGGTCCGCCGGGTGCTCGAGGAGGTGGGCGGCGAGCTCCCGCCCGAAGGCCTCCATGTGCGGCAGCAGCGCGTCCTTGGGCACCTCGGTCGGCGGGCCGGCGTCGACGTGGACGACGTCCACGCCGTCGGCCAGCCGCACCCGCTCGGGCAGGTCGACCGCGTCGCGCCGCGTGTAGACGGTGACCTCGTGGCCGCGGGCGGCCAGCGCCGTCGCCAGGTGGGCGACGTGGACGTTCTGCCCGCCGGCGTCGACGCCGCCGAGCGCGGCGAGCGGGCTCGCGTGCTCCGAGACCATCGCCACCCTCACGCGGCGACCCCCGTGCGGCGGCGGACGGCGCGGGGCAGGTCGCCGGCGACGACGGCGTCGAGGACCTCGTCCCAGTCGGCGAGGAACCGGGCCAGCCCGAACCGGGACAGCGCGTGCTCGCGGGCGGCGGCGCCGGCCTCGCGGGCCGCGGCCGGGTCGACGAGCCAGCGGCGGGCGGCGTCGGCGAGCACGCGGGGGTCCGCCGAGACGACCCCGCCGGCGGGCGGGACCGCGTCGGCCGCCGCGGTGCTCGCGACGGCGAGGACCGGCAGGCCGATGGTCATGGCCTCGACCAGGGCGAGCCCCAGGCTCGTCCACCGGTACGGGTGGAGGTAGGCGCGGTGCTCGCCGAGCCGGGCGTGCATGGCGGCCTGGGGGACGTCGTCGTGCAGGCCCAGCAGCCCCGCGGGGCCGGCCCCGCCGCCGACGGGGACCCCCCGCTCGGCGGCCAGCGCGGCCAGCGCGGGCATGCCCATGCCGTAGACCTCGACGGGCAGGTCGCGGGCCAGGTCGAGGACGACGTCCGTGCCCGCCACGCGCTCGCGCCGCACCGGCTCGTTGACGACGACGCCGAGGCTCTCCCGCGTGCCCGTGGCCAGCGGCCCCGGGTCGACGACGGCGTGCTCGACGACCGTCGTCGGCGCCGACCCGTTGTCCCACATGAGCGCGTTGTAGGCGGTGACGTGGACGACGAGGTCCGGCCCGTCGGCCGCGCGCTGGCGGCTGCGGGCGGCGTGCTGCGTGGGGGCGTCGTGCTCGAGGTGCACGACGGGCACGTCGACGCCGGCGCGCAGGCCGGTCCAGGCGAGGAGCAGGTCGGCCTCGTGCGCGCGCTGGAGGACGACGACGTCCGGCGGGTCCGCCGCGAGCTGCTCGGGCGTGACCTCGAGCGCGGCAGCCGGCCAGTCCCACGTGCGCGCGCGCCCGCGGCCGTCCGGCCCGCGGTCGGGCAGGACGGGCAGCAGGTACGTGTGGTCGCCCTGGACGAACGACGTCGTCCAGGAGCCGTGCACGTGCCACAGCAGGACCCTCATGCGTCCTCCCCTCGTCTCTGCAGACCTCCGGGCCCGCGGCGGCTGCTCGGGGCACCCATCGCGGTGAGCCGTCCGCGGGGAGCGTCTTCTCCACCACCCGGGCCGGCCGTGCACGCGCCGGACCTGCGGGGGGCTGGGCAGGTCGGGCGCGGTCGACGGGCCCTCACGGGGCCGCGCCGACCACAGACCGTAGGGCCTCCACGACCGTGCCACCGCGCAGCGCGAGGCAGGGGTGGCCCTCGACCGGGCACTCGCGGGCCCGCGAGAGGGCGCACGGCGCCGCCTGGTCGCCCAGCAGCGCCACCGGCACGCCCCAGGGCGCCCAGCGCTCGGCGGGCACGACGGGGGAGAAGAGGGACACGACCGGCGTCCCCACGGCCGCGGCGAGGTGGGCCGGGCCGGTGTTGCCGACGACGACGGCGCGCGCGGCCCGCAGGAGCGCCGCGAGCCCGGCGAGGTCGGTGCGGCCGGCCGCGTCGACGAGCCGGCCGGTCGCCGCGCCGGCCCGACCCGCAGCGGGTGCCGGGGCGTCGGCCGCGTGCGCGACGACGTCGGCGACGAGCGCCCGCTCGCCCGGCGAGCCCGTGACGACGACGTCCCACCCGTCGGCGACGAGGGCCGCGACGGCCTCGCCGGCCACCGCGGGCGACGGCGCGCGGGCGGGGACCGAGGCGCCCGGGTGGACGACGACGAGCCGCCGCCGCCCCTCCGGCGCCTCGAGCGCGGCGAGGTCGGCCGGCAGCGCGGCGGCCGCGGCGTCGACGAGGTCGTCGCGGACCGCGAGCCGCGTGGTCGCGGGGTCGTCGGCGTCCACCGCGCGGCCGGTGGCGGCCACGAGGTCCAGCGCGGCGAGCACCTCGTGCCCGCCGCCGCTGCCGTCCGCGCCGCCGCCGCGGCGGTGCCGCACGTCGAGCAGCGAGCCCGGGTAGTCCTCGCTCGTCCCGACGACGCGCGGCGCGCCGGCCATCCGGGCGAGCAGGGCCATCGGCAGGGGGCTCTGGTGGAAGGACGTCACGACGACGACCTCCTCGTGCGCGCGCCCGCGCAGCCAGGCCAGCAGCTCCTCGACCGCGGCGAGGTCGAGCGGCGGGGGGCGGTACCCGCTCCAGGGCACGCGGACGACGTGCACCTGCGCCACCCCGGGCAGCAGCGCCGCCGCGCCGCGGCCGTCGGGCGAGACGAGCAGGTCCACCTCGCGCGGCCGCCCGTCGGCGCCCGTCCCGAGCGCGCGGACGGCGGGACCCGTGAGCAGGACGTCGCCGTCGCTGTCGAGCCGGACGGCGAGCACCCGGCCGCGCGGCGCCGCGGGGGCCGTCACAGGACCCCGGGCAGCAGCAGGCGCACCGCCCCGGCCAGGTCGTCGGCGACGAGCGGCGCGTCCTCGACCTCGCGGCGACGGGTGACCGGGGTGGGGACGAGGACGGAGCGGGCGCCGGCGGCGCGGGCGGCGCCGACGTCGGCACCGATGTCCCCGACGACCGCGCACGCCGCCGGCGGGACGCCGAGCGCCGCGGCGGCGGCCTCGACCATGCCCGGCCCGGGCTTGCGGCAGCGGCAGCCGTCCTCCGGGCCGTGCGGGCAGACCTGCCACGTGGCGAAGGGCCCGACGGCGCGGTCCACGGCCGCGTTGACGGCGTCCACCTGGGCGCGGGTGAGCAGGCCGCGCGCGACGCCCGACTGGTTGGAGACGACGCCGACGAGCACGCCCGCGCGCCGCAGCGCGGCGACGACCTCCGCGGCGCCGTCGACCGGGGCCACGAGCGCGGGGTCGCCGTTGTAGGGCACGTCGTGGACGAGCGTGCCGTCGCGGTCGAAGAGCACCGCCTCGACGGGCGGCGGCCAGGACGGCAGCCCGCCGCGCACGCGGCGGGTCCCGACGAGGCGGTGCCGGAGCGCGGCCGGCGGGATGGCCACGCTCGTGGCGAGCATGGCGCGCACCTCGGCCGCGGTCCGGGGCCCGGGGGCGATGCGGCGACGGGCGAAGTCGGCCGTGAGGGCGGCCCAGCCCGCGACGCCGGCGGCCGCGAGGCGCGGTCGGCCGGCGACGGCACCGGCCAGCCCGAGAGCCGCTGCCGCGCAGGTGGCCACGTGCCACCGGAGGCGGCCGCGCGGGACCTCGGCCACCTCGCGCCACCGCGGGCCGTGCAGCGCCCGCATCGTCGCGTCGTCGCGGTTGCCCGCCTGGACGCGCAGGCTCACCCAGGGGTCGGCCGGGCGCACCGGGTGCGTCGTCGTGCGGCTGCCCCGCACGAGCCGCCACCCGGCGCGGCGGACCCGCAGCGCGACGTCGGCGTCCTCGCGGTAGGCCCGCGGGAAGCGCTCGTCGAAGCCGGCGACGGCCTCGAGGGCGGCGCGGCGGTAGGCCATGTCGGCGGTGGCCCAGGCGGCGGTCTCGAGGCCCTTGGTGCCGCGCTCCCAGTCGGTGGGGCGACGGCCCGCGGGCAGGGGGACGTCGAGGCGGCCCTGGCTGCCGCCCACGTCCGGGCCCGCCGCGGCGAGGTCGGCGGCCAGCCCGCGGGACCAGCCGGCCGGCAGCAGCACGTCGTCGTCGAGGAAGGCCACCCACGGCGAGGCGGTGACCTGCCAGCCGAGGTTGCGGGCGGCCGCGGGCCCGCCGCCGCGGCTGCGGACGACCCGCAGCCGCCACGGCAGGGCGCCGCCGCCGCCGAGGGCGTCCAGCAGCTCGGCCTCGAGGGCGCCGTCCTCGGTCACGTCGCGCCGGTCGTCGACGACGACCACCTCGGCCGGGGCCGGCCCCTCCTGCGCGGCGAGGCTGCGCAGGAGGGCCAGCAGGCTGGGCCGCCCGATGCTCGGGACGACGACGTCGTGGACGACGGCCGCCGGCGTGCCGGCGCCCGCCGGGGGCGCCGTCGTCACGCGGCGGAGAAGGCGTCCGCGCGACGCACGAGGTGGGGGCCGAGCACGAGCACGTCCACGGGGGCCGAGCCGAACAGCTCGAGGGCGTCGCGCGGGTCGTCGACCATGGGGCGGCCGGCGGTGTTGAGGCTCGTGTTGACGACGACGGGCAGGCCGGTGCGCTCGGCGAAGGCCTCCAGCAGCGCGGCCACGCGGGGGGTCCGCCCCGCGTCGACCGTCTGGATGCGGGCCGTCCCGTCGACGTGGGTGACGGTGGGCAGCCGCTCCTTCCACTCGTCGCGCACGCGGTGGACGAAGAGCATGTACGGGCTCGGGAACGGCCCGTCGGCGAAGATCTCCTCGGCCCGGTCGGCGAGGACCATCGGCGCGACGGGGCGGAACTGCTCGCGCCCCTTGACGTCGTTGAGGCGCTCGAGGTTCTCCGCCTTGCCGGGGTGCGCCATGAGCGAGCGGCGGCCGAGGGCGCGGGGGCCGAACTCGGCCCGGCCGTCGAACCACGCGACGACCCCGTCGGCGGCGAGGACGTCGGCCACCTCGCCCGCGAGGTCGTCCGGCGTCGTGAAGGGGACGCGCGCCGTCCGCAGCCAGGCCGCCAGCTCCTCGTCGGACCAGGAGCGGCCGAGGTCGGCGCCCGGCATGGGCTCGACGGCCACGCCGGCGTCCGCGGTGACCTGCAGGGCCGCGCCCAGGGCGGTCCCGGAGTCGCCGGAGGCGGGCTGGACCCAGACCTCCTCGAAGGGCGACTCGCGCCACACCCGGCTGTTGGCGACGCAGTTGAGGGCGATGCCGCCGGCCATCGTGAGGACCCGGTCGCCCGTCTGCCCGTGCAGCCACGTGGCGAGGTCGACGAGCAGCTCCTCGACGAGCAGCTGGACCGACGCGGCGAGGTCGGCGTGGGCGCCCCCCCACGTGCCGTCGTCGACCCGCCGCGGCGCGAAGCGCTCCCAGTCGGGCTCGCGGGCGACGAAGGAGCCGTCGCCCGTCGCGTGCAGCGAGGGCCGCAGCGCGTCGGCGAAGCGCGGCTCGCCGTAGGAGGCGAGGGCCATGACCTTGAACTCGTCGCTCGAGCGGAGGAAGCCGAGGTGGTCCGTGAGCGACTCGTAGACGAGGCCCACCGAGTCGGGCAGGTCGGTCGTCACGAGCGTCTCGAGGCGGCCGCCGACGTACCGGCCCGCCAGGTGGGAGCCGCGCTCGCCGCGCCCGTCGAGCACGAGGACGCTCGAGTCGCCCGCGACGGCGAGGCCGGCGGAGGCGGCGTGGGCCACGTGGTGGCGGACCATGACGACCTTGTCGCGGTCCAGGCCCGGCAGCGCCGTCGCGAGGAAGCCGGCGGCCTTCTCGGCGTACGTGGTGCGCAGGTGGTCCCACGGGTCCTGCAGCCCCATCTCCTCCGCCGGGCGGCAGAAGGAGGCGTCGTAGGAGTACGCGACGGCGTCGAGGTCGGCGGGCGTGAGCCCGGCCTCCTCGAGGCACCAGCGCATGGCGTGCTCGGGGAGCTCCCACGCCGAGAAGGGGACGGGCCGCTTGCCGTGCTTGCGCCGGGAGAAGCGCTCCTCCTCGGCGGCGGCGACGACGCGGCCGTCGACGACGAGGGCGGCGGCGGGGTCGTGGAAGACGGCGTTGACGCCGAGGACGCGCATGGGGCACTTCCTACCGTGCGGCACCGACGGCCCCGACCACCGGGCGCGCAGGGGCCCGCGGCGCCCCGGGCGACGGGCGCCCCCGGGGGACGACCGGGTAGAACAGCCTCCCGTGACCTCCTCCTCGGCGCCCGAGCCCGCCCTGCCCGCACCGGCCGTCCCCGTCGCCACCCCCGGCACGACGGGCGGCGACGCCGCCGGGCCGGCCGGGACGTCGACGCACGTGCTCGGCGGACGGGCCGTCGCGGCGCGCGGGGACCGGACGCTCGACGTCGTCGACCCGACGACGGGGGAGGCCGCCGGGACCCTGCGGCTCGCGGGGGCCGACGAGGTCGAGGCCGCCGTGGCCGGTGCGTCGGCCGCCCGCGCCGCCTGGCGCCGGACCGCGCCGTCGGCCCGTGCCGCCGCGCTGCGGGCCGCGGCCGCGGCCGTCCGGGCCGACGCCGACGAGCTGGGGGCGCTGCTGCAGCGCACCACCGGTCGCCTGCTCGGCCAGGCCCGGGCGTCGGCGGAGGTGGCGGCGGAGCTGCTCGAGGAGGCCGCCGTCACCGGCGTCCTCGACACCGGCCGCTCCCTCGGCGGGTCCGTCGACGCGGTCGACGTCGTCCGCCGGGAGCCGCGGGGCGTCGTCGCCGTCCTGACCCCGTGGAACGACCCCTACCCGGCGGCCGCGGGCCTGCTGGCGGCGGCGCTCGTCACCGGCAACACGGTCGTGCACAAGCCGTCCGAGCGCTCCGCCAGGGCGGGTCTCGAGCTGGGCCGGCGCATCGCCGAGGCGCTGCCGGAGGGCGTGCTGCAGGTGCTCGTCGGGGACGGGGAGACCGGCGCGGCCCTCGTGGCCGACGAGCGCGTCCACGTCGTCGCGCACGTGGGGAGCACCGCGACGGGTCGTCGGATCGCCGCGGCGGCCGGGGCCCGCGGGGCCCGCGTCCTCCTCGAGAACGGCGGCAAGGACCCGCTCGTCGTCGACGCGGGCGTCGACCCCGCGTGGGCGGCGCAGCAGGTCGCCACCGGTGCCTTCACCAACACCGGTCAGCTGTGCACCGCGGTCGAGCGGGTCTACGTCCACGAGGACGTCGCCGACGCCGTCCTCGCCGAGCTCGTCGCGCTCGCCGACGGCCTGCGCTGCGGCGACCCGGCCGACCCGGGCACCGGTCTCGGCCCGCTCGTCGACGAGCGGCAGCGCGCCGTCGTCGAGCAGCACGTGGACGCGGCGGTGGCCGCCGGCGCACGGGTCCTCGCGGGCGGGGCGCGGCCGGACGGGCCGGGCTCCTTCTACCCGGCGACCGTGCTCGACGGCTGCACGGCCGACATGGCGGTCATGACGGAGGAGACCTTCGGGCCCGTGGCCGCCGTGACGCGCGTGCCCTCCTTCGCCGAGGGCCTCGCGCTGGCCGACGCGGGGGCGTACGGCCTCGCGGCGACGGTGCTGACGCCCAGCACGGCGCACGCCCTCGAGGCCGCGGAGACGCTGGAGGTGGGGACGGTCAAGGTGAACGCCGTCTTCGGCGGGGCGCCCGGGGGCTCGGCCGACCCGCGCCGGGCCAGCGGGCAGGGGAGGGGCTTCGGCCCGGACCTGCTCGGGGAGCTGACGTCGCTCAAGGCCGTCCACCTCGAGGCGGCGCCGCCGGCGACGGGGTCGCAGGGCGCCTGAGCAGGCACGACGCCGGGTCGCCCCGGGACCGCCCGGGGCGACCACCGGCGCCACCGGGAGGTGCGCCGAACGGGTGAGGGAGCCGCCCGGGCGGCGCGTCGGCCTCCCGGAACCCTCGGTCCCGCGGACGTCGCCGGGCTACTCTCGATCCGTCGAGCCCGCCACCCGGGCAGCTCGGGGGCGAGGGGAGGCGAGACGCATGGCCGCAGGACGCGCCCGTCGTCGCAACCCCGCCGAGGTCGTCACCGTCGGCGCCGGCATCGTGCTCCTCGTCGCCGCCGGCCACGGCGCCGTCGCCTCCGCGACCGGCGGCATGGTCTACGTCGACACCGCGCTGCTCGCCTCCGAGGACGGCGTCCCGCGCCCCCAGCCCACCGCCGCGTCGGTGCTCGCGCCCTCGGCGGCGCCGGGCGGCTCCGACGGCGAGAAGGCCCGCTGGGCCACCGGACGTCCCGACACGCCCCTCGACATCCAGAGCTACTACGCGAGCGGCTCCCAGAGCGACCTCCTCGCGCCGGTGCCGCCCGGCGCGGGCGACCGGCCTCTGACGGACAAGCCGGTCGTGCCGGTCGCGGACCCGGTGCCGCCGGTCGCCGAGCCCACCACCCCGGTGGTCACGCCCGAGCAGCCGCCGGTCGTCGAGCCGCCCGTGGAGGAGCCGCCGGTCGTCGAGCCGCCCGTGGAGGAGCCGCCGGTCGTCGAGCCGCCCGTGGAGGAGCCGCCGGTCGTCGAGCCGCCCGTGGAGGAGCCCCCGGTCGTCGAGCCGCCCGTGGAGGAGCCCCCGGTCGTCGAGCCGCCTGTGGAGGAGCCCCCGGTCGTCGTGGACCCGCCGACGGAGGAGCCCCCGGTCGTCGTGGACCCGCCGACGGAGGAGCCCCCGGTCGTCGTGGATCCCCCGACGGAGAAGCCGCCGGCCGAGGAGCCGCCGGCCGAGGAGCCCCCGGTCGTCGTGGATCCCCCGACGGAGAAGCCGCCGGCCGAGCAGCCCCCGGCCGAGCAGCCCCCGGTCGCGACACCTCCTGCCCCGCCCGTCGAGACCCCGGCGCCGGAGCCGTCCACCCCGGCCGAGCCCGAGCCGACCGACGAGCCGACGACCCCGGCCCAGCCCGAGCCGACCGACGAGCCGACGACCCCGGCCCAGCCCGAGCCGACCGACGAGCCGACGACCCCGGCCCAGCCCGAGCCGACCGACGAGCCGTCCACCCCGGCCCAGCCCGAGCCGACCGACGAGCCCTCGACCCCGGCCGAGCCCGAGCCCAGCGCCGAGCCGTCGACCCCGCCGTCTGCCGAGCCCGCACCGGAGCCCGACGCCGAGCTGCCCACCGACGCCGACGGCCTCGCGCTGCTCTCGGTGGCGCTCCTGCCGCCGTGGCTGCGGCGCAGCCGTCTGGTCCGCGTCCCGCTGGACGACGTGACGACGGGCGAGCCCCGCGCCTGACCTCCGGAGCACGTCCCGCGACGACGAGAGGCCCCCACCGACCGGTGGGGGCCTCTCGTCGTCAGGGGGTCTGTCAGCCGGCCGAGGCGCCCTCCGCCGCAGCCGCCTCCGCCGCCAGCGCCGCCGCTCCGACGATGCCGGCCGAGTTGAGCAGGCCGGCGGGCACCACCGGCGTCCGCAGGTCCAGCAGCGGCAGGAACTTCTCGCTCTTCTTGCTGACGCCGCCGCCGACGACGAGGAGGTCCGGCTGCAGGAGCGCCTCGACCGTCTCGAGGTAGCGCTGGAGCCGCTTGGCCCAGTCCTTCCAGGACAGGTCCTCGCGGTCCCGGGCGGCGTCGGAGGCCTTCGTCTCGGCGTCGTGGCCGTCGACCTCGAGGTGCCCCAGCTCGGTGTTCGGCACGAGGACGCCGTCGTGGAGCAGCGCCGTGCCGATGCCCGTGCCGAGCGTCAGGACGACGACGACCCCCTGGACGCCCTTCGCCGCGCCGTAGCGGGCCTCGGCGACGCCGGCGGCGTCGGCGTCGTTGACGACGTGCACCGAGCGGCCGGTCAGCGTCCGGAGCAGCTCGGCGACGTCGGTGCCGATCCACGCCTTGTCGACGTTGGCCGCGGTGTGCGCGACCCCGCGCTTGATGACCGCCGGGAAGGTCACGCCGAGCGGGCCCTCGGGCCAGCGCGCCGCGATGCCGGCGACGACGTCGGCGACCGCGCCCGGGGTGGACGGCTGCGGGGTCGCCTCCCGCACGCGGTCCTCGGCGAACTCGCCGGCCGCCAGGTCGACGGGGGCGCCCTTGATGCCCGAGCCGCCGATGTCGATGCCGAGCGCCCGGCCGCTCAGCGCGGGGAGGCCCTCGTGGCCCGTCGTGGCGGTCACGGCAGCGTGAGGATCTCGGGGCCGGCCTCGGTCACGAGCACCGTGTGCTCGAACTGGGCGCTGCGCCGTCGGTCGGTCGTGACGACGGTCCACCCGTCGTCCCACAGCTCGTTGTCGGGGGAGCCCAGGCACAGCATCGGCTCGACGGTGAAGGTCATGCCCACCTCGATGGTCTCGTCGTGCAGCGGGGCGGCGTCGTAGTGGGGCACCACGAGGCCGGAGTGGAAGGACGTGCCGATGCCGTGCCCGGTGTACTCGCGCACGACCCCGTAGCCGAAGCGCCGGGCGTAGGACTCGACGACGCGGCCGACCACGTTGATCTCGCGGCCGGCGACGGCGGCGCGGATGCCGCGGAGCGTCGCCGCCTCGGTGCGCTCGACGAGCAGCCGAGACTCCTCGTCGACCTCGCCGACGCAGAAGGTGGCGTTCGTGTCGCCGTGCACCCCGACGCCGTCGACGACGACGTACGCCGTGACGTCGACGTTGACGAGGTCGCCGTCGGCCAGCACCGTCGAGTCGGGGATGCCGTGGCACACCACCTCGTTGACGCTCGTGCACAACGACTTCGGGAAGCCGCGGTAGCCGAGCGTCGACGGGTAGGCGCCGTGGCCGATGAGGAACTCGTGCCCGACGGCGTCGAGGTCGTCGGTGGTCGCGCCCGGCACGGCGTGCCGCCCGACCTCCGCGAGCGCCTGCGCGGCCAGCCGGCAGGCGACCCGCATCCGCTCGACGGTGGCGGCGTCCTTGACCTCGGGCTCGGTGGACGGCGCGGGCTCCGGGCGGCCGACGTACTCGGGGCGGGGCACGGACGCCGGCACGGGACGGCGCGGGGAGACGGTGCCGGGTCGCAGCACGCCGCGCGGCGCGGTGGTCGGGACGGCCATGGCGGCAGTCAAGCACCGTCCGCCGTCGGGCGGCGCGGTCACCCGCCGGACGTCCGCCCGGCACGCGGCCCCGACCCGTGGCGAGCCCGCCGTCCGGCGTTCACCGCGGCGACGCCCGGCGGACGTCGGGGCGGACGAGCGTCCTCGGACGTGACCGCAGCGCTGCCCACGGCCCCGTCCGCCCCGGCCCGGACGGGCCCCGACCTGTCACGGCGGGGAGTCCTGCTCGGCGGGGCCGCCGCCGGCCTCGTGGGGCTCCCCACGACCGACGCCCGGGCCGCGGTCGGCGACATCACCTCGCGTGGAGGGGTGTTCGGCTTCGGCGTGGCGAGCGGCGACCCGACCGCCACGGAGGTGCTGCTGTGGACCCGCGTCACGCCGGTGCCGTACGCGGTCCCGGGCAGCGGTCGCGGCCCAGCCCGCGACGTCGTCTGGGAGGTCGCCGCCGACGAGGCCTTCCGGCACGTCGTCCGCCGCGGCACCACGCGGACCGACGCGAGCCGGGACCACACCGTCAAGGTCGTCGTCGACGGCCTCGAGCCCTACACGGAGTACTGGTACCGCTTCCGCGTCCGGCGAGCCGTCTCGCCGGTGGGCCGCACGCGCACCTCGCCGGACGAGCCCGGGACGACCCACGCCCTGCGGCTGGCCTTCGCCTCGTGCAGCAACTACACGGGCGGCTACTTCACCGCCTACCGCGGCATCGCCGCCCGGGACGACCTCGACCTCGTCCTGCACCTCGGCGACTACGTCTACGAGTACGGCAACACGCCCGCGCAGCCGGGCGTCCCCGGGTCCGGCGACCGCTACGGGCCCCCGGAGCTCGTGGGCGTGCGCGACCACCGGCCCGCGGTCGAGATGGTGTCGCTCGAGGACTACCGGGTGCGGCACGCGCTCTACAAGGCGGACCCCGACGCCATGGCCGCGCACGCGCGGCACCCCTGGGTCGTCATCTTCGACGACCACGAGATCACCAACGACGCGTACGCCACGGGCGCGGAGAACCACGAGGAGCAGGACGACCCCGGCACGCCGTACACGGGGCCGGGCGAGCCGGAGGGCGTGCGGGCCGAGGGCGACTTCCTCGAGCGGCGGGACCGCGCCCTCCAGGCGTACGTGGAGTGGATGCCGATCCGCGAGCCCGCGGGCTGGCAGCCCGCGGCCCACCGCGGCACCCAGTTCTTCCGCCGCTTCTCCTTCGGCGACCTCGCCGACCTGTCGGTCGTCGAGACGCGGCAGAACCGCTCGCAGCAGGTCCCCGCCACCGTGGGGGGCGCGCCCAACCCGGCCCTCGCCGACCCGTCGCGGCACCTGCCCGAGCCGGAGCAGATGGACTGGCTCGTCGACGCCCTGGCCGGCAGCACCAAGGCCTGGCACCTCGTGGGCAACCAGACGGTCCTCGCGCCGGTCTACGCGCCCGGCAGCACCGCCCCGGTGGTCTTCAACGCCGACCAGTGGGACGGCTACCAGGCCGACCAGGCCCGGCTGCTCACGTCCATGGCCGCCGCGTCGACGGACGCCGTCGTCCTCACGGGCGACATCCACTCCTCGTGGGCCGTCGACCTGCCCGTCGACCCCGCCACCTACGCGGCGGACGGTCGCTCGGCCGGCGTGGAGATGGTCTGCCCCTCGGTGACGAGCAACGGGTTCAAGGAGGTCCTCGGCTCCGCGGCCGCGGCGGCGCGCACGACGGCGGCCTTCCAGGCGCGCAACCCGTGGGTGCGTCACCTCGAGGGCATCGGCCACGGCTTCGCCGTCCTCGACGTGACGCCCGAGCGGGTGCAGGTGGACTTCCACTACATCCGGTCCGGCGGCGACAAGGGCCTCGTCGTCGACCCCCGGCTGGACCCCACGGCGACGACCGCCCACGAGAGCTCCTGGCAGGCCCTGCGCGGCGCCCGGCGGATCACCGGCCCTGTCGCGGAGCTGGGGCGCCGCAGCGACGAGCCTCGCCGGGCGGTGCGCCGCCGCTGATCCCCGCGCACGGCGGGCGGGGACGCCGACGGCCCGGGCTCCGCCCGCCCGGCGTCCCGCCGGGGCACCATGGCCCCATGGCCGACGAGCGGACCGCGTGGTTCTACAACGTGCAGACGGGCGAGGTGGAGCACGGGCCGCAGAGCCTGGGCCGCACGCTCATGGGTCCCTACGAGACCCGGGAGGAGGCGACCCGCGCGCTCGAGGCCGCCGCCGAGCGCACCCGCGCCTGGGACGAGGAGGACCGGCGTGAGGGCGACGACGCCTGAGGACCCCCGGCTGCCCGACGACGACCGCGCCGCGGGCGTCGCCGCGTCGCCCGTCGCGCCCCGGCGCCGCGTCTGGCCCCTCGTCGCGGGCGGCCTCGGCGTCGGCCTCGTCCTGGGCGGCTGCACCGGTCTGGGCGTCGGCCTCGTCGTCGGCGGCTCCGCCGGTGCCGGTCTCGCCGCGGAGCTGCGCGGGACGGCCGGCGCGCCCACCGAGGAGGGGGCCGCCGGCGCCGGCGCCGGGGGCCGCACCGTCGCGGAGGCGCTGCCCGACGAGCTGCCGCGCCTGCGCGAGCTCGTGGCCCGCGAGCGCGGCGTCGCGTGGCGCGAGGAGGTGCCGGTCGAGGCGCTCGACGACGCCGCGTTCGCCGCGGCCCTCGAGGGCACGGACGCGGGCGGCGAGGGCGCCGACGCCGACGGGGGCACCGGCGGCGAGCTCGTCGACGGGCCGCCCGGTCTCGACGACCCCGGGGGCGGCCGCGCCGAGGCCTACGCCGCGCTGGGGCTCACGCCGTCGGCCGCCGCGTTCCGGGCCGCGGCGGAGGCGGGCGACGCCGACGTCGTCGGCTTCTACGACGGCACCGACGGGTCGGTGCTCCTGCGCGGGCAGGAGTGGACGCCGCTCGTCGAGCGCGTGCTCGTCCACGAGCTGACGCACGCCCTCGACGACCAGCAGGTCGACCTCGACGCCCGGCTCGACGCGCCGCGGACGCCGGAGCAGTGGACGGCGGAGGTCGCCGTCGTCGAGGGCAGCGCCGAGCGGGTCGCCTGGGCCTGGTACGACGCGCTCGACGCCGACGGCCGGGCGGCCTACGACGCCGCGCTGGAGGCGGACGCGGCGCAGGCCCCGCCCGACGACGGCGCCCGGGACCCCCTCGCCGACGCGCTCGCCTTCTTCCCCTACGACTACGGGTACCTGCCGGTCGAGGCGGTCGCGGAGGAGGGGCCGGAGGCCGTCGACGCGCTGCTGGCCGCCCCGCTGACGACGACGGAGCAGGTGCTGGCGGCGGTGCCGGACCCGGGAGCGGCGACGGGGCTCGAGCCGGCCGCGGCCGTCGAGGCCCCGCCGGTGCCGGACGGCGCCGAGGCGCTCGGCACGGGCGGTCTCGGGCTGCTCGGCCTGACCCTGCTGCCGCTGGTGGGGACGGGGGAGGAGGGCGGGTACGCCTTCGACCCCGCCGACGTCGTTACCGACGCGTGGACGGGCGACGCGTGGACCGCCTGGACCGACCCCGACGACCCGGCGCGGGTCTGCGTCGCCGTCCGCGTCCTCCTCGACGAGGCGGCCGGGCGCGACGCGCTGCTGGCAGGGCTCGGCCCGTGGGCGGACGCGCGGGCCGGGCAGGGCGAGGTGGTGGCGTCGGGGGAGCGGGGCCTGGAGCTCAGCGGCTGCGGCGACGCCTGAGGCCGTCCCGCCGGCCCGGTCCCCTCAGCGGTGCAGGGCCGGCAGGACGTCCCGGCCGAAGACCTCGAGGAAGCGCCGCTGGTCGCGGCCGACGTCGTGGAGGTACACGCGGTCGAACCCGAGGTCGACGTAGCGCTGGATCGCGGCGCGGTGCACGTCGGGGTCCTCGGAGATGACCATCCGGCCGGCGAAGTCCTCCTCGCGCACGAGCCGCGCCATCGCCGCGAAGTCGTGCGGCGAGCGGATGTCGGCCTTGGGGAACGCCATGCCCCCGTTCGGCCACTCCACGAGCGCGTTCCGCACCGCCTCCTCGTGCGTCGGCGCCCACGACAGGTGCAGCTGCAGCACCTTCGGCATCGTCGCCGGGTCCTTGCCGGCTGCGCGGGCGCCCTCGTCGAAGCGGGCGAGGAGGCCCTCGACCTTCTCGACCGGCGCCCCGACGGTGATGATCCCGTCGGCGTGCCGGCCGGTCCGGGCCGCGTTGAGGGGGCCCGCCGTCGCCACGAGGACGTCGGGCCGCTGCTCCGGCATCGTCCAGAGCCGCGTCGTCTCGTGGCGGTAGTAGGTGCCCTCGAAGCGCGTGTCCTTGCCGGCGGCGGACGCCTCGAAGAGCCGGATCATGAGGTCGACCGCCTCGAACAGCCGCGCGGAGCGCTCCCCGCCCTCGGGCCAGTACGGCGCGACGACGTGCTCGTTGAGCGCCTCGCCCGCCCCGAGGCCCAGCCAGTGCCGCCCGGGGTACATCGCCGCGAGCGTGGCCGACGCCTGGGCGACGACGGCCGGGTGCCAGCGCCACCCCGGGGCGACGACGCCGGAGCCGAAGTCGCCGCGCGTGCGCTCGCCGACGGCGGCGAGGACGGGCCAGATGCTCGCGGCCTGCCCCTGCTGGGGCACCCACGGCGCGAAGTGGTCGCCGGCCATGCACCCCGAGAAGCCGTGCTCCTCGGCGTGGGCCGTGAGGGCCACCGCGTCCGACGGCGTCAGCTGCTCGAGCATCGCCGCGTAGCCGACCGTGAGCCCACCGCTGGTCATGGGCCGACGCTACCCGCGGGAGCGTCCGCCGGCCCCGGTCCGGCGCCCGTCACGGGCCGGACCAGGGCGTCCGTGAGGTCCCAGAGCCGCTGCGCCGCAGCCCGGTCGGCCACCGTGGTCGCGGTCGGCAGGACCGCCGGGAGGCCGGCGAGGGCCGCGGGGCCCCGCGGGCCGACGTGCGCGACGGCGGCGCCCCCGGACGGGCGGGTGGCGGAGGGCCCGAGGACGGCGGCCACGGCCGGCCGGGCGCCGTCCGCCTTGCCCTGCAGGAGGTCCGCCCGCCGCAGGAGGCGGGCCGGGGGCCCGAGCGCCCGCCGGACGAGCGGTCCCGGCGGGCCGCCGCGGGCGAGCGGCTGCGGGTCGGCGGTGTCGAGCAGGTCGACGGCGAAGCCGGGGGAGAAGGCCAGGGCGCGGACCGGCAGGCCCGCCGCCGACAGCCGTCGGTCGAGCTCGGCGGCGTGGAGGAGGACGGCCAGCTTGGAGCGGCAGTAGGCCCGGAAGGAGGCGAAGTCCTCGCGCGACTGCCAGCCGTCCTCGTCCGCCGGCGGGCGCACGAAGCGGTGGGCGATGCTGCCGGCGCCGACGACCCGGGCGGGGCCGTGGCCGGCCTCCGTCGAGCCGCGGCCGCCGTCGACGAGGGCCGGCAGCAGCAGCCCGACGAGCGCCGCGTGGCCGAGGTGGTTGGTCGCGAGCATCAGCTCGTGCCCCTGCGGGCTCGTGCGGCGGCCGTCCGTGCCCGTGACGCCCGCGTTGGCGAGGACCGCGTGCAACGGCCCCGCGTCCGCGACCTCCGCCGCCCCGCGCACGACCGAGCGCAGGTCGGCGAGGTCGAGCACGACCACGGCGACGTCCGCGCCGGGCACCCGGGCGCGGACGGCGTCCGCCGCCCGGCGGCCGCGGTCGGCGTCGCGCGCCCCGAGGAGGACGCGGGCGCCGGCCGCGGCGAGGTCGCGGGCGGCGTACCAGCCGATGCCCGAGGTGGCGCCGGTGACGAGGACGGTGCGACCGGCCCCGGACCCGGCGGGTTCGGCGCTCACGTGACCGTCGAGCGGACGGCGTGCTCGGCGCCGCGGTGCTCGTCCGCGTCGAGGACCGCGCGCAGGGCGAGAGCGGCGCCGACGACGTCGGCGTGCGTCGTCGTCGTGGCCGCGACGCCGAGCCGGACGAGGTCGGGCGCCCGGAAGTCGCCGACGACGCCGCGCGCCGCGAGCGCCCGGACGACGCCCCACGCGTCGGGCGAGCGGACGGCCACGTGGCCGCCGAGCCGGGCGGGGTCGGCCGGGCCGGCGAGCGGCAGCTCCGGCACGAGCGCCGTCAGCGCCTCGACGAGGAGCCCGACGAGCGACGTCGACCGCGCCCGCAGCTGCGCGGCGGTGACGTCGTCGAGGGTCCCCAGCGCCGCCTCGAGCGCGAGGAGGGACAGGACGGGCGGCGTGCCGACCCGCATCCGGCGGACGTCGTCGGCGGGCACGTAGCGGCCGTCCATGGCGAAGGGGTCCGCGTGCCCGTGCCAGCCGGTCAGCGGGGGGTCGACGTCCCGCTGGTGGCGGGCCGCGACGTAGACCCAGGCCGGGGCGCCCGGCCCGCCGGACAGGTGCTTGTACGTGCAGCCGACCGCGAGGTCCGCCCCGGCGGCGTCGAGGTCGACGTCCGTCGCGCCCACCGAGTGCGCGAGGTCCCACAGGGCCAGGGCGCCCACCTCGTGGGCGGCGGCGGTGAGGGCGGCCACGTCGCAGCGCTCGCCGGTCCGGTAGTCGACCTCCGCGAGGGCCAGCAGCGCCACCTCCCCGCCGCGGGCCGCCAGCACGGCGGGCACCTCGTGCGGCCGCGCGGGCACCACCTCGAGGTCGGCGAGGCGGGCCGCTGAGGAGAGCAGGTGGAGGTCGGTGGGGAAGGCGTCCGGGTCGGCGACGACGACGCGCCGGCCCGGCCGCATCCGCGCGGCCGCGACGTAGCACTGGAAGAGCTGGACCGACGTCGAGTCGCCGACGACGACCTGGCCGGGGGCGGCCCCGACGAGGCGGCCGACGGCGTCGCCCACCCGCTGGGGCGCGTCCCACCAGCCCTCGGTGTTCCACGAGGCGACGAGCCCCTCCCCCCACTGGCGCCGGACGGCGTCGGCCACCGCGTCGGGCACGCCCGCGGGCAGCGCGCCGAGGGAGTTGCCGTCGAGGTAGAGCAGCCCCTCGGGCAGCAGGTACCGCCCCGGGAGGTGCCGCAGGGGCTCGGCCTCGTCGAGCTCGTGGGCGCGGGCGAGCAGGGGCGCCGCGGCCGCCGGGCCGTCGTCGTCCGAGGGGGCGGGGCCGGCCGGTCTCATGCGGCGGAGCGTCGCACGCCCGGGGCGCCGTAGCCTCGCGTCACGTGAGCGCGTCCCCCGTCGTCGGCGTCCTGGGCCTGCAGGGCGACACCCGCGAGCACCTGGCGGCCCTGACGGCCGCCGGGACGCGCGCCGTCCTCGTCCGCCGGCCGGCCGAGCTCGCCGCGGTCGACGGGCTCGTGCTGCCGGGCGGGGAGTCGACCGTCATCGACAAGCTGCTCCGCGCCTTCGACCTGCGCGAGCCGCTCGTGGCCCGCATCGCCGAGGGCCTGCCCGTCTACGGCTCCTGCGCCGGGATGATCCTCCTCGCGGACCGGCTGCTCGACGGCACCGCCGACCAGCAGACGCTCGGCGGCCTCGACGTGACCGTCCGCCGCAACGCCTTCGGCCGGCAGGTGGACTCCTTCGAGACCGACCTCGAGGTGGCCGGCGTCAGCGACCGCGGGTGGGAGGCGCCGGGCCCCGAGGACACCGGTCCCGTCCACGCCGTCTTCATCCGCGCCCCGTGGGTCGAGGAGGTCGGCGCCGGGGTCGAGGTGCTGGGACGGGTGGGCACGGGGCCCGCCGCCGGTAAGGTCGTCGCGGTGCGGGCGGGGAACCTGCTCGCGACGTCGTTCCACCCGGAGATCACCGGGGACACCCGGGTGCACCGGCTCTTCGCCGAGGTCGTCCGCACGGCCTGAGGGCGCCACCGGCGCCCCGGGCCCGCGGCACGGTCCCCGGCGGACGGCCGGCGGGCCCCACGCGCAGGAGGTCACCGCATGTCCGGCCACTCCAAGTGGGCCACCACGAAGCACAAGAAGGCCGTCGTCGACGCCAAGCGGAGCAAGCTCTTCGCGAAGCTCGTCAAGAACGTCGAGGTGGCCGCGCGCACGGGCGGCGGGGACCCCGCCGGCAACCCGACGCTCTTCGACGCCATCCAGAAGGCCAAGAAGAGCTCGGTGCCCAACGAGAACATCGACCGCGCGGTGAAGCGCGGCTCCGGTGCCGACGGCGGCGGGGTCGACTACCAGACGATCATGTACGAGGGCTACGGCCCGGGCGGGATCGCCGTCCTCGTCGAGTGCCTCACCGACAACCGCAACCGTGCGGCGTCGGACGTCCGGGTCGCCTTCACCCGCAACGGCGGCGCCATGGCGGACCCGGGCAGCGTCTCGTACCTCTTCTCCCGCAAGGGCGTCGTCACCGTGCCCGCCGAGGGCCTGGAGGAGGACGACGTCCTCGTCGCCGTCCTCGACGCGGGCGCCGAGGAGGTCAACGCCGTGGGCGACGTCTACGAGGTCGTCAGCGAGGCCACCGACCTCGTCGCGGTGCGCACCGCGCTGCAGGAGGCGGGCATCGACTACGACTCCGCCGAGGCGCAGTTCGTGCCCTCGATGCAGGTCGAGGTCGACGTCGAGGGCGCCGAGAAGGTCATCCGCCTCATCGACGCGCTCGAGGACAGCGACGACGTCCAGAACGTCTACGCCAACTTCGACGCCAGCGACGAGGTGCTCGAGCAGGTCGGCTGACCCGCCCGACGGACCACGACCACGGCCGCCGCCCCCCTCGGGGCGGCGGCCGTCGTCGTCCCGGGCCCCGTCGCCGCCCCGCGCGCCTGCGGCCGGGCGGCGGCCCCGGCTGCGACCGTGGGGCCGTGCGCGTGCTGGGGGTGGACCCGGGGCTGACCCGCTGCGGCGTCGGCGTCCTGGACAGCCGGCCCGGGCGGCGGGCCGAGCTCGTCGACGTCCTCGTCGTCCGCACCCCCGTCGACGCGCCGCTCGCGGAGCGGCTGCTCGCGCTGTCCGTGGAGCTCGAGGCCGCGGTCGAGCGGTACCGCCCGGACGCCGTGGCGGTCGAGCGGGTCTTCAGCCGGCACGACGTCAGCACCGTCATGGGCACGGCCCAGGCGTCCGGCGTCGCGCTCCTGGCGGCGGCCCGCGCGGGCGTCCCGGTGGGGATGCACACGCCGAGCGAGGTGAAGGCCGCCGTCACCGGCTCCGGCCGGGCCGGCAAGGAGCAGGTGACGACGATGGTCACGCGGATCCTCGGCCTCGCCGAGCGGCCGCGTCCTGCGGACGCCGCCGACGCCCTGGCCCTGGCCCTGTGCCACCTGTGGCGAGGCGGCGCCCCCGTGCCCGCCGCCGCGGCCGGGGGCCCGACGGCGGCCCAGCGCGCGTGGGCGGCCGCCGAGGCCGCCGCGCGGCGCCCGACGCGCCAGGGCGCCGCCCTGCCGCCCGGAGTCGGACCCGCCCTCTAGCCTTCGGCTCGAACACCCGTCCGACGACGCCGGCGGATCGGCGCCCGCCGCCCGCCCGGCCCCCAGGGGGAGCCCCGTGATCGCCTCCGTGCGCGGCCGTGTCGCCGCCGTCCGCCTCGACGCCGCCGTGCTCGTCACGGGCGGCGTCGGCCTGCTCGTCCACGCGACGCCGGCCGTCCTCGCGGGGCTCCGCGAGGGGCAGGACGCCGAGCTGGCGACCTCCATGGTGGTTCGCGAGGACTCCCTCACGCTCTACGGCTTCGCCGACGACGACGAGCGGTCCGTCTTCGAGATGCTCCAGACGGTCACCGGCGTGGGCCCGCGGCTGGCCCTGGCCATGCTCGCGGTCCACGACCCCGACGGCCTGCGCGCCGCGGTCGCGGGGGAGGACCTCGTCGCGCTGTGCCGGGTGCCCGGCATCGGGCGCAAGGGGGCGCAGCGGCTCGTCCTCGAGCTCGGCGACCGGCTCGGCCCGCCGCGGGGCGACGCCCCCGTCGCGCCGGCCACCGTGCCGCTGCCCGCCGCCGAGGCCGGCGGCGGGCCCGTCGTCGAGGCGCTCGTGGGGCTCGGCTGGTCGGCGCGCGCGGCCGCCGACGCCGTCGCCGCCGTGCAGCCGGCCGACGGCGAGGTCGAGACGCGCGACGTCGCGGGCGTCCTGCGCGACGCGCTGCGGCACCTCGGGCGGGGCCGGTGAGCGGCGGGCCCGGAGGTCGGGCCGGCGACGGCTCGCACGAGCTGGACATCGCGGCCGCCCCCACGGCCGCCGAGGAGGCCGCGCTCGCGGGACGTGCCGTCGGCGGGGACGACGGCCGGCTCGTCGGGGCGGGCGCGGACCTCGACGACCGCGCGGCCGAGGCGGCGCTGCGGCCCACCTCGCTCGAGGACTTCGTCGGCCAGCGCGTCGTCCGGGAGCAGCTGTCGCTCGTCCTCGAGGCGGCGCTGCGCCGCGGCCGCGCGCCGGACCACGTCCTGCTGTCCGGGCCGCCCGGTCTCGGGAAGACGACGCTGGCGATGATCGTCGCCGCGGAGCTCGGCCGGCCCCTGCGGATCACGAGCGGGCCCGCCATCCAGCACGCCGGCGACCTGGCGGCCGTCCTGTCCTCCCTCGAGGAGGGCGAGGTCCTCTTCGTCGACGAGGTGCACCGGATGGCGCGCCCGGCCGAGGAGATGCTCTACGTCGCCATGGAGGACTTCCGGGTCGACGTCGTCGTCGGCAAGGGGGCGGGCGCCACGGCCATCCCCCTGCCGCTGCCGCCCTTCACCCTCGTCGGCGCCACGACGCGGGCCGGGCTGCTGCCCGCACCGCTGCGGGACCGCTTCGGCTTCACCGGCCACCTGGACTTCTACGCGCCGGACGAGCTGGAGCGGGTGCTGCGGCGCTCCGCCGCGCTGCTCGGCGTCGAGCTGACGGCGGACGGCGGCGCCGAGGTCGCCGGGCGCTCCCGCGGCACCCCGCGCATCGCCAACCGGCTGCTGCGCCGCGTGCGCGACTGGTCGCAGGTGCGGGGCACCGGCGTCGTGGACCTCGCGGCGGCCCGCGCGGCCCTGGCCGTCTACGAGGTCGACGAGCTCGGCCTCGACCGCCTCGACCGCGCGGTGCTGCTCGCGCTGTGCCGCCGCTTCGGCGGCGGCCCGGTCGGGCTGTCGACCCTCGCCGTGGCGGTGGGGGAGGAGCCCGACACCGTCGAGACCCTCGCCGAGCCCTTCCTCGTCCGGGAGGGACTGCTCGGCCGCACCCCCCGCGGGCGCGTCGCCACGCCCGCGGCCTGGGAGCACCTCGGCCTCGTCCCGCCGCCGACGGCTGTGGCCGGGCAGGCCGTGCTGCCGGGGCTGCCCGGCGCGGCGGCCGACGACGGGGCCGGGGAGGAGCCGCCCGGGCGCGACGGGCGGGCCGCCGGACGTCCCGGGACGCCCGGCCTGTCCCGTTAGAGTGACGCCGCGCGGCGCACCGGTGCCCGGTCCGTCCGGGCCCTCCGGGGCGCCCTGACGACCGCCCGCGCGGGACCCCGCGCCGCACGCCCCCTGCCCCCGGCGGGGGTCGTGCCCCGACGACCGGAGGCCCGCACCCGTGGACTCGCTGATCCTGCTCCTGCTCCTCGTGCCGCTGCTGCTCATCGCCTTCCGGGGCAGCAAGCAGCGCAAGGCCGTCGCCCAGATGCAGGCGGAGATCGCCCCGGGCCGCGAGGTCATGACCGCGTCGGGCCAGTTCGGCGTCGTCACGCAGGTCACCGACGACCGCGTCGAGATCGAGGTGGCCCCCGGCGTCAGCACCTGGTGGCTGCGCCAGGCCATCGCCCGCACGGTCGAGCCCGTGGCCGACCCCGAGGACGCCGAGGTGGCCGATGAGCACGTCGTCACCGACGAGCGCCCCGACGGGACGCCCCGCTCCTCCTGACCCGACACCTCACCGGGAGGGGCGGGCAGCGCCACCTCCCGCCTCCCGGAGGACGACCCCCGTGGCAGCCAGCACCCGCACCAGCTCGATCCGCACCCTCGTCGCCCTGGGCGCGATCCTCGCCGTGATGTTCGGCGCCGTCGCCGCCGGCACGCGCTTCTCCGACGCGTCGTGGACGCCCGGCCTCGCGCTCGACCTCGCCGGCGGCACCGAGGTCATCCTCACGCCGGTGGCGCAGCCGGGGCAGGAGGGCACCGTCGCCCCCGAGGCCATCGACGACGCGGTGGAGATCATCCGCCAGCGCGTCGACGGCAGCGGCATCTCCGAGGCCACCGTCGGGCGTCTCGGCGAGCAGAACATCCTCGTCGAGCTCCCCGGCGACCCGACGGAGCAGCAGGCGACCCTCGAGCTCATCCGCCAGTCGGCGCAGATGACCTTCCGGCCTGTCCTCACCGTCGGTGCGCCCGGGCCGGTCGACCCGACCACGGGCGCCCCCCTCGGCGAGGACGGCCAGCCGGTCGAGACCCCCGCCACGGAGGCGCCCACCGACGCCCCGGCGACGGAGGCCCCGGCGACCGAGGCCCCCGCGACCGAGGCCCCCGCGACCGAGGCCCCCGCGACCGAGGCCCCCGCGACCGAGACGCCCGCCCCCGAGCCCACCCCGGAGTCGACCTCCGGCAGCCGGGTCCCCGCCGCCCTCGCGGCCGCGACGCCGGCCGTCCCGACGGCCGAGCCCGCGCCCGCGACGACGGGCGCCCCGACCGAGGGCTCGACCGACGCGCCCACCGACCTGCCGACGGACCTGCCGACGGCGCCCGCCGACCCCTCCACGGGGACGGGCAGCGACCTCGCCCAGATCACCCCGGAGGTCGCGGAGCAGTTCGCGGCCCTCGACTGCACCGACCCGGCCAACCGGGCCGGCGGCGTCCAGACCGCCGACGACGCCGTCCTCGTCACCTGCGACCAGACGGGCGAGGCCAAGTACGTCCTCGGCCCGGTGGAGCTGGCCGGCTCGGACATCACCGGCTCGACGTCGGCGCAGGAGACCAACTCCCAGGGCTTCACGACGGGCGGCTGGGTCGTCACCCTCGACTTCACGAACGCCGGCGGGCAGACCTTCGCCGACATCACGAGCCGCATCAGCCAGCTCCCGCCGCCGCAGAACCAGTTCGGCGTCGTCCTCGACGGCCTCGTCATCTCGGCGCCCAGCGTCGCCCAGCCCATCACGGGAGGCACCGCGCAGATCAGCGACGGCGGCTCCGGCACCTTCACCCGGACGACGACGGAGGCCCTGGCCAACCAGCTGCGGTTCGGGTCCCTGCCCGTGTCGTTCGAGGTGCAGACCGAGAGCCAGATCTCCGCGACCCTCGGCGTCGAGCAGCTCGAGCGGGGCATCCTCGCCGGCCTCATCGGCCTCGGGCTCGTCGTCCTCTACTCGCTGTCGCAGTACCGGGCGCTCGGCCTCGTCACGGTCGGCAGCCTCGTCGTCGCGGCGCTGCTGTCCTACGGGGCGATCCTCCTGCTCAGCTGGACCTCGGGCTACCGCCTGAGCCTGCCCGGCGTCGCGGGCCTCATCATCTCGATCGGCGTCACGGCGGACTCGTTCATCGTCTACTTCGAACGCGTCCGGGACGAGGTGCGCGAGGGCCGGTCCGTCGTCGCCGCGGTGCAGACCGGCTGGGCCCGGGCCCGGCGGACGATCATCATCGCCGACGTCATCCAGCTGCTGGCCGCCGTCATCCTCTACGTCCTCGCCGTCGGCGGCGTCCGCGGCTTCGCCTTCACCCTGGGGCTCACGACGATCATCGACCTCCTGGTCGTCATGCTCTTCACGCACCCGGTGATGAGCCTGCTGGCGCGCACCCGTTTCTTCGGCGAGGGCCACAAGCTGTCGGGCTTCGACGCCGAGCACCTCGGGGCGACCGTCGCCGCCTACGCCGGCCGCGGCCGGCTGCGGGGGCCGTCGTCCGGCCGGGAGATCGCGCCGGGGACGGACGACCGGCCCGCGCCGAGCAGCGAGGGGTCCGACGTCGTCACCGGCGGCCCGGACGACCCGTCCGCCTCGGGCGCGCCGAAGCGTCTCACCATCGCCGAGCGCCGTGCCGCGGAGGCCCGGGCGGCCCGCGAGGCGGAGGCCACGCGGACGAGCGACGGCGGGATCGCCGTCGACGAGCGCGCCGACGACCGGACCGACGACCCCGGTGGCACCCCTGACGGCACGACCGGCCCGACCGGCCCCACGACGACCCCGGAGCGCTGACCCGTGCGTAGCTTCGCCGCCCTCGGCAACGACCTCTACACGGGGAAGACGTCCTTCGACTTCGTCCGGCGCTGGCGCCGGCTGCTCGCCCTCGGCGTGATCCTCGTCGTGGCCAGCGTCCTCGTCGTCGCGATCAAGGGCCTCAACCCCGGCATCGAGTTCCGCGGCGGCTCCGAGTACCGGATCTCCGGCACCGCGACGACGGAGGAGCAGCCGGCGCGCGACGCCGTCGCCGAGGTCGTCCCCGACGCCGAGCCCCCGGTCGTGACGACCATCGGCGGGAGCAGCGTCCGCGTGCAGACCGAGCGGCTCGACGACGACCAGACCAACGACGTCGGCGACGCCCTCGCGGAGGCCTACGGCGTCGACCGCTCCGACGTCACGTCGTCCTTCGTCGGCCCGACGTGGGGCGCGGACATCACGCGGCAGGCCCTCATCGGCCTCGCGATCTTCCTCGGCATCGTCACGCTCGTCATCACCGTCTACTTCCGCGACGTCGCCATGGCCGGGGCCGCGATGGTGGCGCTCGTGCACGACCTCGCGCTGACGGTGGGCATCTACGCCCTCGTCGGCTTCGAGGTCACGCCGGCGTCGGTCATCGGCTTCCTCACCATCCTCGGCTTCTCCCTCTACGACACCGTCGTCGTCTTCGACAAGGTGAGGGAGCAGACGTCGGGGGTGCTCGAGGGGCGCACGCGGACCTACCTCGAGCAGGTCAACCTCGCCGTCAACCAGACGGTCGTCCGGTCGATCAACACGTCCGTCGTCGCCGTGCTCCCCATCGCGGCGATCCTCTTCATCGGTGCCCTCCTGCTCGGGGCGGGCACGCTCCGCGACGTCTCGCTGGCGCTCTTCGTCGGCACGATCGTCGGCGCCTACTCGTCGCTCTTCGTGGCGCCCGCCTTCCTGGCGTTCCTCAAGGGCCGCGACGGCACGGTGACGGCGCACGACGCCCTCGTGGCCGAGCACCGGGCGGCCGAGGCGGAGGGCCGTGAGCCCGTCGAGCCCGTCGCCGCGAGCAGCGGTGGCTCCACCCGGGTCCCGCGCCCGGGCGCGGACGACCGTGGCTGACGCCGCCCCGGCCCCGGCGGGGCTCCTGGAGGACCGGCTCCTGCCGCTGCTCCGGGCGGTCCCCGACCACCCCGTCCCCGGTGTCACCTTCCGGGACATCACCCCGCTGCTCGGCGACGCCGGCGCCCTGCGCGCGGCGGTCGAGGGCATGGCCGCCGCCCTGCCCGCGGGCACCGAGTACGTCGCCGGTGTCGAGGCGCGCGGCTTCGTCCTCGGGGCGGCGGTCGCCGTGGCCGCCGGTGCGGGCTTCGTGCCGGTCCGCAAGGCGGGCCGCCTGCCGCGCGAGGTCCTCGCCGAGGAGTACGCGCTGGAGTACGGCACCGCGACGGTGGAGCTGCACGCCGACGCGCTCCCCGCCGGCGCCCGGGTCGTCGTCTGCGACGACGTGCTCGCCACGGGCGGCACCGCGGACGCGGCCTGCCGGCTCGTCGAGCGCGCCGGGGGAGAGGTCGCCTCCGTGGCCTTCCTCCTCGAGCTGGCGGCCCTCCCCGGACGGGCCCGCCTCGAGGAGCACGGCCGGGACGTCCGGAGCCTGCTCCGGCTCTGACCGTCCGCCGCCGCCCGCGGCGCCGGTACCGGTCCGCCGTCTGCCCGGCACGTGACCGACACCTCCGGTCCACCCGCTCCTCACCGCCCCTCCTGTGGGCTGGCGCATGCCGCGAAAGGGACGTCTCGGACGTCCCGCCCGCCCGGGCCGTGGCGCCGTCGACCCGAGGAGCCCGCCATGGTCCACGACCTCGTCCGCCGTACCGCCCGGGGAGGGTGGTGGCGCGTGGGCGCCGCGTCCACCCTGGGGGCGGCGCTGCTGGGCTCCGTCCTCGTCCCGCAGGACGGGCCGCAGGACGCCGCGGACGTCGCCGCGGCGCCGACCACGGTCGCGCAGCGGGCCGTCGCGCGGGAGACGTCCCCGGCCGTGCAGCGGGCGGCCGGGTCCACCACCGCCTACGTCGGCGGCGTCGAGGTGGTCCGCGACGTGGGCACCGCTGCCGCGGACGTGCTGCGCGGCACGGTCTTCGACGACGTCGACCGCGACTCGCGGCAGGCGCGCGACGAGGAGGGCGTCGCCGGCGTCACCGTCTCCAACGGGCTCGACGTCGTCGTCACCGACGCCGACGGTCGCTACGAGCTGCCCGTGCGGGACGGCATGACGGCCTTCGTCACCAAGCCGGCCGGCTGGGACGTGCCCGTCGACGCCGACGGCCTGCCGCAGTTCCACTACCACCACCTGCCGGCCGGCTCGCCCCCGCTGCGCTACGGCGGGCTCGAGCCGACCGGCCCGGTCCCCACCGCGGTCAACTTCCCCATCGCGCGGAGCGAGGCCGAGCCGGCCGCGGACGAGGCCTTCCGCTGCGCCGTCCTCGGCGACGTCCAGACCTACTCCGGGGCCGAGGTGGGCCACGCCCGCGACGGCGCGGTGCGGGACCTCGTCGAGCGCGACGACGTCGGCGCCTGCGGCGTCCTCATGCTGGGCGACGTCGCGGGCGACGACCTCGGCCTGTACCCGCGCATCAAGCAGACCATGGGCGTCCTCGACGTCCCGGTCCGCTCGGTCCCCGGCAACCACGACATCGACTTCGACGCGACGGACCCGGACCACGCCTTCGACACCTACAAGCGCGAGATGGGCCCGGAGTACTGGTCCACCGACATCGGGCGGGTGCACGTCGTCGGGCTCAACAACGTGCGCTACCCCTGCACGCCCGAGGAGGACGACGCGGACGGCACGCGTCCGCACTGCGCCGACCCCGAGAACCGGCCGACGTACAACGGCGTCATCGGCGAGGAGCAGCTGGCCTGGCTGGAGGCCGACCTCGCGCAGGTGCCCGAGGACCACCTCGTCGTCGTGGCGACGCACATCCCGCTCGTCTCGGTCGCCGACGCGACGTCGACGCAGCACCAGACGGACGACGTCCTCGACCTATACGCGCTGCTCGAGGGGCGTCCGGCGATGGCCCTGTCCGGCCACACCCACAGCCTCGAGGTGCTCGAGCCGGGCGACTCCTTCGCCGGCTGGCGACGGGCCGTCGGCGTCCGGGAGCTCCCCTTCCCCCACTACGTGGCCGGCGCCGTCAGCGGTGACTGGTACTCCGGCGACCTCGACGCCGACGGCCTGCCGATGGCGCTGCAGCGCGACGGCGTCGTCCCGGGCTACCTCGCGCTCGACCTCGAGGGCACCGAGCACCAGCACACCTTCCTCGGGGTGGGCCGCGACGAGGCCGACCAGATGTCCGTCTCGGTGAGCAGCCCGACGTGGCGACGCTGGTTCCGCACCCTCGACGACTGGCGGCGCAGCGCCGAGGCGGGCGGCCGCACGCCCCCGCCCGTCAACGCGAACGACCTCGGGGACCGACGGCTCGTCGACCGGGACGACCTGCAGGGCGACAGCTGGGTCGTGACCAACCTCTGGGCCGGGTGCCACGAGCTCGCGCGTCACGGTGCAGGTCGGCGACCGCGAGCCGGTCGAGGCCGAGCGGACGCAGCAGGCGCGGGGCGAGAAGGTCCGCGCCGGCGCCGCCTGGGCCGACCCGTGGGCCGCGACGCGGCAGCTGCAGGTGGCGCGCCACGGCTTCGAGAGCACCTCGGGCGACGAGGACGCCCAGGGGTACCAGCTCTACCGCGGCACGCAGTTCGGGCCCGGGCCGGCGCAGCCGGGCCGCAACGTCGCCGACCGGACGTCCCACCTGTGGCGGGCGCCCCTGCCGGCCGACCTGCCGGTGGGCCCGCTCCCCGTCACGGTGCGGGCGACCGACCGCTTCGGGCGCGAGCACACCGCGACGGTCGTGCTCGAGGTGGCCGAGGAGCGCCCGGAGCAGGCCTTCCGCACCGAGGTCTTCGAGGCCGACGCCGCGGGCTGACGCGGGCGTGACGACGCCGGGCCGGGCACCGCGCGTGCCCGGCCCGGCGTGCGCCCCGCGCCGGCCGCCCGGGACGACGTACCCTCGCGGGGAGCGGTCCGTGGGGCGTCCCACCGGCCGGTGCGTGGAGGAGGTGCTCGTGGCCGAGCAGACCCCGGGTGCGGTGGGCACGACCACCGGGCCCGAGCCCGAGCAGGTCCCGGCGCGGGGCGACGACGGCGGTGCGGGCGGCCTGCGAGCACGCCTGGCCCGCCTCGGCTCGCGCCCGTCGACGACCTCGCCGGTGCTCGAGCCGCTGCTGCGCAGCCTCCGTTCCAACCACCCCAAGGCCGACACCGCGATGGTGGAGCGGGCCTACGTCGTGGCCGAGCGCTGCCACCGCGGGCAGCGTCGCAAGAGCGGCGACGCGTACATCACCCACCCCGTCGCCGTGACGACGATCCTCGCCGACCTGGGGATGACCGCCCCCACGCTGGCCGCGGCGCTGCTCCACGACACCGTCGAGGACACCGCCTACTCGCTCGCCCAGCTGCGCTCGGAGTTCGGCGACGAGGTGGCGATGCTCGTCGACGGCGTCACCAAGCTCGACAAGGTCCAGTACGGCGACGCGGCCCAGGCCGAGACGGTGCGCAAGATGGTCGTCGCGATGGCGCGCGACATCCGCGTCCTCGTCATCAAGCTGGCCGACCGGCTCCACAACGCCCGGACGTGGAAGTACGTCTCCGCCGCCTCCGCCGAGAAGAAGGCCCGCGAGACGCTCGAGATCTACGCGCCGCTGGCCCACCGCCTCGGCATGAACACCATCAAGTGGGAGCTCGAGGACCTCTCCTTCGCCACCCTCTACCCCGGGGTGTACGAGGAGATCGTGCGGCTCGTCGCCGCCCAGGCGCCCGCGCGCGAGGAGTACCTCGCCGTCGTCCGCGACCAGGTGGCCGCCGACCTCCGGCAGGCCAAGGTGCGCGCCACCGTCACGGGCCGGCCGAAGCACTACTACTCCGTGTACCAGAAGATGATCGTGCGGGGCCGCGAGTTCGCCGACATCTACGACCTCGTCGGCGTCCGGGTGCTCGTCGACACGGTCCGCGACTGCTACGCCGTCCTGGGCGCGCTGCACGCGCGCTGGACGCCCGTCCCCGGGCGTTTCAAGGACTACATCGCCATGCCGAAGTTCAACATGTACCAGTCGCTCCACACGACGGTCATCGGCCCCAACGGCCGGCCCGTCGAGATCCAGATCCGGACGCACCTCATGCACCGTCGAGCGGAGCTCGGCGTCGCGGCGCACTGGAAGTACAAGGACGCCGGGCGCAGCGGGGGCGACCCGGCCGACACCGGCGCCAAGGGCTCGCTGCCCGGCGGCAGCAGCAACGGCACCGACATGGCGTGGCTGCGGCAGCTCCTCGACTGGCAGAAGGAGACGGCCGACCCGGGGGAGTTCCTCGAGTCGCTGCGCTTCGAGATCAACGCCGCCGAGGTCTACGTCTTCACGCCCAAGGGCGACGCCATCGCGCTGCCCGCCGGCTCGACGCCCGTCGACTTCGCCTACGCCGTCCACACCGACGTCGGGCACCGCACCATGGGAGCGCGGGTCAACGGGCGCCTCGTCCCGCTGGAGTCCGAGCTCGACAACGGCGACGTCGTCGAGGTCTTCACCTCGCGCGTCGAGGGCGCCGGGCCCAGCCGCGACTGGATGACCTTCGTCCGCAGCCCGCGGGCGCGCAGCAAGATCAAGCAGTGGTTCTCCAAGGAGCGCCGCGAGGAGGCCATCGAGCAGGGCAAGGACGCCATCGCCAAGGCGATGCGCAAGCAGCACCTGCCCATCCAGCGCCTCATGTCGCACGACTCCCTCGTCGCGGTCGCCCGTGACCTCCACCACCCCGACGTCTCGGCGCTCTACGCGGCCGTCGGGGACGGGCACGTCTCGGCCGCCTCGGTGGTGCAGAAGCTCGTCGCCGCCCTCGGCGGCGAGGGCGGCGCCGAGGAGGACCTCGCCGAGGCGGTCGTGCCGCTGACCCGGACGGCCCCGCGCCGGCGCTCCGGCGACCCGGGCGTCGTCGTCAAGGGCGTCGACGACGTGTGGGTGAAGGTGGCCCGCTGCTGCACCCCGGTCCCGCGCGACCCGGTCATCGGCTTCGTCACCCGCGGGCACGGCGTCTCCGTGCACCGGCGCGACTGCGGCAACGTCGCCGGGCTCATGAACGAGCCGGAGCGCGTCGTCGAGGTGGAGTGGTCGGTCGGCACCGACAGCGTCTTCCTCGTCCAGATCCAGGTGGAGGCCCTCGACCGCGCCCGGCTCCTCTCGGACATCACGCGGGTCCTGTCGGACAACCACGTCAACATCCTCTCGGCGTCGGTGACGACGTCGCGCGACCGCGTGGCCCTGTCGAAGTTCACCTTCGAGATGGGCGACCCCAGCCACCTCGACCACGTGCTGGGCGCGGTGCGCCGGGTCGACGGGGTCTTCGACGTCTACCGGGCGGGCGGCCGCGCCGAGCAGCCCACGGGCTCCGCCGAGGGCTGACGGGGGAGCGGAGGCAGTGCGCCCTCCGCGGCCAGCCAGGCGCGGAGGTCGGCGCAGACGCGTCCCGCGCCGGCGGCGCGCAGGTCGTCGGCGGTCCGCCGGCGTCCGGTGAGCGCCAGCGGCGGGCCGTCCGCCGTGCCCACGAGGACGGCGCCGGCCACCGGGTCCGCCACGCGCTGGAGCCGCACGTGCGGCCCGACGTCCCGCGCGCCCGTGCCGCGGGGCACGAGGACGTCGACGCGGCGCGGCGCCCGTGCGCAGCCGTGCACCCACGCCGCCGCGGCCCCGGCCACGACGGCCGACCGGCCGGCCGTCGTCGTCCCGACCCCGGCGGTGCGCAGGAGCGCGGCCACGGCGGCCGCCCGGGCGGTGCGGCAGCGGACGAGGTCGGCCGGCAGCCACACGCCGGGCAGGGCGGGGACGAGCAGCCCCTCGGCCACGAGGGCCGCCAGCTCGCCGCGGGTCGCGTGCGTCGCCGTCCACACCCGCCTGAGCGGGTCCGTCCCGACGTCGGGCGGCGGCGGGGCGGTGGTCGTCGTCACGCCCCCAGGGTGGCGTGCCCCGGGACGCCGCGGGGCCGTCGTCCCCACCCCTCGACGGCGACGACGGCCCCGGGGCCGTGCGGTGGTCGGGCGTCAGCCGCCGAAGTCGGCGGCGGCGCGCTGGACCTGCTCGAGCCAGGCGCGACGGGCCTCGAGGGCCTCCTCCGCCCGGCGGACGGCGCGCTGGTCGCCGCCCGCGCGGGCCTGCTCCAGCTCGCCCTCGAGCGCCGTGATGGACGACTGCAGCTGGCCGAGCGCGCTGTCCGTGCGGGCGCGCCCCTCCGGGTTGGTGCGGCGCCACCGCTCGGAGTCGGCGTCGCGGATGGCCTGCTCGACGTCGCGCAGCCGCTTCTCCACCCGGCCGAGGTCGGCCCGCGGGACGCGCCCGGCGGCCTCCCACCGGTCCTGGATGTCGCGCAGCGACGCCGTCGCGGCCCGCGGGTCCTTGACGGGCAGCAGGGCCTCGGCCTCGACGAGGAGGGCCTCCTTGACGACGAGGTTCTCCCGCTCGGCGCCGTCCTGCTCGGCGTCCTTCTCGTCGCGCGCGGCGAAGAAGACGTCCTGGGCCGCCCGGAAGCGGGTCCAGAGGGCGTCGTCGTCCTTGCGCGCCGCCCGCGGGGCCGCCTTCCAGCGGTCCATGAGCTGGCGGTACGCCGTCGACGTCGGGCCCCACTCGCGGGAGGAGGACAGCGCCTCGGCCTCGGCGATGAGCCCCTCCTTGACGGCCTTGGCCTCGCCGTGACGGCTGTCGAGCTCGGCGAAGTGGTGCCGGCGGTGGCGCTCGAAGCGGTTGCGCGCGTGCTTGAGGCGCCGCCAGAGCTCGTCCTCCTCGCCCTTGGGCAGGCGGGCGGTGCCGGCGGCGCGCTGCTGCTCGCGCCACTCCTCGAAGATGGCGCGCAGCCGCTCGCCCGACGACTTCCACTGCACGCCCGCGGGGTCGGCCTCGCCCAGCGCCTCGGCCTCCTCGACCAGCGCGACGCGGCGGGCGCGCACCTCGGTGCGCGCCTCCTCGCGGGCGATGTTCGCCTCCCGCTCGCGCTGCGTGACGCGCTGCCCCAGCTCCTCGACGCGGGCGCCGAGCGCCGCGAGGTCGCCGACGGCGGTCGCGTCCGTGACGGCACGCCCGACCTTGGCGAGGGCGGAGCGGAGCTCGCCGACGGGCGCGTCCGGGACGGCGAGGCGCTGCTCGACGAGGTCGGCCTGCGCGACGAGGTCGGCGAAGCGGCGGCCGAAGTAGGCGAGCGCCTGGTCGGCCGGCACGTCGGGGTAGGAGCCGACGACCCGCTCGCCGTCCGGCGTCGTCACGTGGACGACGCCGTCGGCGTCGACCCGGCCCCAGCGGGCGGTGTCCTCGGGGGCGTGCTCCGCCGTGACGGCGGGCGCGCCCTGCTCCTCGTCCCGCCGGCGGCCGGGGCGCGCCGCGCCCGGCCGGCCGGGCCCGCGCGGGCCCGGCGCCGGACGGCCGGGACCGGTGCTCGCGGGCGTGGGGCGGGGGGCGCCACGGCCGGGCGTGGGCCGCGGCCCGGGCGCCGGGCGGGGAGCGGTGCCCGGGGTCGCGGCGGTGGCGCCCTCGGTGGCGCCCTCGGTGGCGCCCTCGGTGGCGCCCTCGGTGGCGCCCTCGGTGGCGCCCTCGGTGGCGCCCTCGGTGGTCCCGTCGGCGGTCCCGTCGGCGGTCGGTGCGGCGTCCGTCCCGGCGGGTGCGTCCGCGACCCCGTCGGCCGGTGCCGCGTCCGCCGTCGCGGCCTCGTCGGTCGGGCCGGCCGACGGCGCGGTGACGCCCTCGGTGGGCGCCGCGGAGGCGTCCTCGGTGGGGGCCGCGGGCGTGTCGTGCCCCGCCGCGGCCTCGGCCGCCTCGGGGCTCCCCGTGCCGCCGTCCGCCGCCGCGGCGGCGTCGACCTCCGCCGGCGTGGTGGCGGGCTCCGTCGGCGCGGCCGCGGCGTCGTCGCCGGGCGTCGCGTCGGGCGTGGCGTCGGCCGTCGTCGTCACGGGCTCCTCCTCCGTCGTCCCGGGCCCGGTGGGCTCGGTGGGCTCGGTGGCCGTGGTGGCCTCGTCCTCGGGGCGGCCTGCGGGCTCGCTCACTGGGTCGTCACTCCCTCGATGCTGATGGGACGCGCGGGAGCGGTCCCGTCGGCGGCGTTGCCGCCCTCGGCGATGGTCTGCACGATGTCGAGCCCTTCCGTCACGCGGCCGAAGACGGTGTAGCCGCCGGCCTCGTCGCTCGGGATGGGCGAGTCCTCGTAGACGAGGAAGAACTGGCTGCCGTTGCTGTCCCCGTCGCCGCCCACGCGGGCCATGGCGAGGGTGCCGGCGGGGTAGAGGTCGTCCGCCGGCGCGTTCTCGACGGGCCCGAAGGTGTAGCCGGGACCGCCCGTGCCGGTCGCCGTCGGGTCGCCGCACTGGAGGACGTAGATGCCGGACGTGACGAGGCGGTGGCACGCGGTGCCGTCGAAGTAGCCCTCGCCGGCGAGGAAGTCGAAGCTCGCGACCGCCTGGGGCGCCTCGGCCGGGTACAGCTCCACGGTGATGTCGCCGCACGACGTGGCGATGACGGCCGACGTCGCGTCGCTCGACCCGGGCTCGGGGGCGGCGTCGAAGGACGGCGGGTCCGTCACGGCGTCCTGCTCCGGCACCGGGCACGGGTTGTCCGCGGGCACGGCAGAGGGGCTCGAGGAGGGGAGCGCGGACGCGGACGGCGTGGGGGACGCCGCCTGCTCGTCGTCGTCGCCGCCCGTGACGGTCACCGCCACGAGGACGACGAGCGCCACGGCGAGGACACCGCCGCCCACCGCCAGCAGCAGGCGCTTCCGGCGCTGCCGGGCGGCCTCCTGCTCCTGACGGCGCCGCAGCTCGGCGGCACGCCGCCGCCGCTCCTCGTCGCGCTCGCGCTTGCCGGTCGCCACCGCTCGACCTCCCGGGTGCTCCTTCGCTGCCCGCGGTGACCGACCCGCGCCTGGGGCGTCGGGGGCGGCGCCCGCGGCGGACCGTCGCGGAGTCTATGCGGCACACGGCTGTCAGTAGGCTCGCCCGGTGCTCCTCCGGACCGACCCCGCCGCCGTGCTCGGCACCAACACCACGGTCCTCGCCGCCGGGACGCCGTCCGGCGGGCCCGGTGCGCCGTCCGGGGACCCCGCCCCGTGCGTCGTCGTGGACCCCGGCCTCGGCGTCCTCGACCGTCTGCGCCCCCTGCTGGCGGACCTGCGGCTGCGTCCCGTCGCCGTCCTCGTCACCCACGGGCACCTCGACCACGTGGGCGAGGCCGCCGAGCTCGCGCGCGAGCACGGGTGCGAGGTCGTCCTCCACGCCGACGACGCGTACCGGCTCGAGGACCCGGTCGGCGGTCTCGGGCCGCAGCTGCGGGCCGCGCTGCTCGCCTCGGTCGGCCCGGTCGCCTGGACCCCGCCGGAGCGGGTCCGGCGGCTCGCCGACGGCGACGAGGTGGTCGCGGGCGACCTGCGCCTGCGCGCCGTCCACGCCCCGGGCCACACCGAGGGCTCGACCCTCTACGTCGTCGACGACGTCCCCGACGCCGCCTCCGTGGCGGCCGGGGGGCTCCCCGACGGGACGGGGCGGCTCCCGGCGGGCCTGACGACGACGGTGCTGGCCGGCGACGTCCTCTTCGCCGGCTCCGTCGGCCGGACCGACCTGCCCGGTGGCGACGGCGCCCTCATGGCTCGCACGCTGCGCGACGTCGTCCTGGCCCTGCCCGACGACGCGCTCGTCGTCCCCGGCCACGGCCCCGCGACGACGGTGGCGCACGAGCGCCGCACCAACCCCTACCTCCTGCAGGCCGCCGCCCGGCCCGCCCGCACCACCGACGACGACGACACGGAGCCCCGCTGATGGCCGCCCGCACGCCCCGCCCCCTGTCCGGCTACCCCGAGCTGCTGCCGGGCGAGCAGGTCGTCGAGGACCACCTCCTCCAGGTGCTCCGCGACGTCGCGGCGCGGCACGGCTTCGCCCACGTCGAGACCCGCGCCGTCGAGCCGCTCTCGGTGCTGCTGCGCAAGGGCGAGATCGACAAGGAGGTCTACGCCGTCCGGCGCCTCGCGGAGATGACGGCCGGCACGGCGACGGGGGAGGGCGCCGAGGGGGCGCTGGCCGACGACGTCCTCGCGCTCCACTACGACCTCACCGTGCCCTTCGCCCGGTACGTCCTCGAGAACGCCGGGAAGCTGCTCTTCCCCTTCCGCCGGTACCAGGTGCAGAAGGTGTGGCGCGGGGAGCGCCCCCAGGAGGGGCGCTTCCGCGAGTTCCGCCAGGCCGACGTCGACGTCGTCGACGCGGGGGCGCTGGCGCCGCACCACGAGGTGGAGGTGCCCCTCGTCCTCGCCGACGTCCTCGCGGGCCTGCCGCTGCCGCCGCTCGTCCTGCAGGTCAACAACCGGCGGCTCGTCGAGGGCTTCTACCGGGGCCTCGGCGTGGAGGACACGGCCGCGGTCATGCGCGAGGTCGACAAGCTCGACAAGGTCGGGCCGGAGCGGGTCCGGGCGTCGCTCGTGGGCGCCGTCGGCCTGGGGGAGCGGGAGGCCGACGCGGCCCTGCGCCTGGCGGCCCTCACGGCCGACCGGCAGGCCGGCACCGGCTTTGTCGCGGCGGTCCGCGGGCTGGGCGTCCGCGACGACCTGCTCGAGCAGGGGCTCGACGAGCTCGCCGCCGTCGTCACGGGGGTGACCGACCAGGCGCGCGCCGGCGGCGTCGGCGAGGACCGCTTCCGCGTCGTCGCGGACCTGTCGATCACCCGGGGGCTCGACTACTACACGGGCACGGTCTACGAGTCCCGCATGACCGGCTTCGAGCACCTCGGCTCGGTGTCCTCCGGCGGCCGCTACGACGCCCTGGCCGACGACGGCCGGACGACGTACCCGGGCGTCGGGATCTCCCTGGGCGTCACGCGCCTCCTCGTGCCGCTGCTCCAGCGCGGGCTGCTGCGGGCGTCCCGCCCGACGCCCACCGCCGTCCTCGTCGCCGTGGCGGACGAGGAGCACCGGCCGGCGTCGGCCGCGGTCGCGGCGGCGCTGCGCGCCCGGGGCGTGGCCACGGAGATCGCGCCGACGGCGGCCCGCTTCGGCAAGCAGATCAAGCACGCGGACCGGCGCTCGGTGCCCTTCGTGTGGTTCGTCCAGGAGGACGGCACGCACGAGGTCAAGGACATCCGCTCCGGCGAGCAGGTGGCGGCCGACCCGGCGACGTGGGCACCGCCGGCCGAGGACCTGCGGCCCTCGGTGCGGTGGGAGGGCGACGCGCCCGCCTGATCCCGACCGACCGGGCCACGGGGTTGACAGGCGCCGTCGAACAGGCGTTCGATACCCTCGTGCGGTGGAGCGGCCAGACGACGGCGGCCGACGACGGCGCCCTGCCCGGTCTCGGCCCGGCGGGCGCCCTCGCCGCGTCGATCCCCGGCCTGCAGCGGACGGTCCGGCCGCCGGCCTTCGCCGGCATGACGTTCCACGAGGTGCGGGCGCGGAGCGTCCTCAACGCCGTGCCGGCGGACTCCTCGATGCCGTTCCGGTGGACGGTCAACCCGTACCGCGGCTGCAGCCACGCCTGCGTGTACTGCTTCGCCCGCGGCACCCACGCGTGGCTCGACCTCGACACGGGCGAGGGCTTCGACCGCGAGGTCGTCGTCAAGACCGACGTGGCGCAGGTGCTGCGCCGCGAGCTCGCGCGGCCCTCGTGGGCGCGGGAGCACGTCGCGCTCGGCACCGGGACCGACCCGTACCAGCGGGCGGAGGGGCGCTACGCGCTCATGCCCGGCGTCGTCGCCGCGCTCGCCGGCTCCGGGACGCCCTTCTCGGTGCTCACCAAGGGCACGATGCTCGTGCGCGACCTGCCGCAGCTGGCGGCGGCGTCCCGCGAGGTCCCGGTCGGCGTCGGCGTCTCGCTGGCGGTGTGGGACGAGCGCCTGCACGCGGCGCTGGAGCCGGGCACCCCCTCGCCGCACGCCCGGCTCGAGCTCGTCCGCCGGGTGCGGGCGGCCGGGCTGCCGTGCGGCGTCTTCGTGGCGCCCGTCCTCCCCTGGCTGACCGACGGCGAGGAGCACCTCGACGAGGCCGTCGGCCGGGTCGCCGCGGCCGGGGCGACGGGCGTCACCGTCGTGCCGCTGCACCTGCGGCCGGGGGCGCGGGAGTGGTTCCTGGCCTGGCTGGCGCGCGAGCACCCGGCGCTGGTGGCTCGCTACCGCGACCTCTACGGGCGCGGCGCGTACGTCCCGGCCGCCTACCGGGCGTGGCTCCACGAGCGGCTCGCGCCGGTGCTCGAGCGCCACGGGCTCGCGGGCCGCGGCGGGGCGCTGCGCCGGCCGGACGAGGTCGTCGACGACGGCGGTGGCGCGTCCTTCCCCACGGGCAGCATGCCGACGTCACGGGCGCCGCGGCCGGCGTCCGTCCCGGCGGCGGCGGGGGACCAGCTGGCGCTGGGGCTCTGACGTCCGGGGCCCCGACGTCCGGGGCTCCGAGGTCGGGACCGGTCGCGCTCAGCGGACGCCGCGCTGCCGCAGCTGGACGCTGACGCGCGGGCCGACGGGCTGCGTCGTCTTCGGCACCGCGTGCTCCCACGTCCGCTGGCAGGAGCCGCCCATGACGAGCAGGTCGCCGTGGCCCACCGGCACCCGCAGCACGGTCGGGCCGCCGCCCGCCGGGCGCAGCAGGAGGGGACGCGGGGCGCCGAAGGAGACGATGGCGACGACCGTGTCCTCGCGCCGGCTGCGGCCGGTGCGGTCCCCGTGCCAGGCGACGCCGTCGCGCCCGTCCCGGTAGAGGCACAGGCCTGCCGTCCGCAGCGGCCCGGCCGCCGCCAGGTCGTCGGCGTAGTGCGCCGAGAGGGCGTCGCGGGCGGCCGCCAGGCAGGCGTGCGGGAGGACCTCCTCCTCGCCGTAGAAGCGGAGGAGGCGCGGCACGTCGACCTCGCGCTCGTACATCTGCCGGCGCTCGGCCCGCCAGGGCACCTCGGCGAGGAGGGTGGCGAGGATGCCGTCGGACCCACGCAGCCAGCCACGACGGACGTCGACCCAGGCGCCCTGCGCGAGCACGTGCCGCTCGAGCCCGTCGGCGACCGCGCCGAGCGACCAGGCGGGAGCGTCGTCGGCGTCGTCACCGAGGTCGAGCAGCGAGGGCTGCGTCGTCAGCACCATGGACGAAGGTTACTCCGTCCGTCGAACACCTGTCCGAAAGCGTTCCGAGTTCACCGCAACTCGGCCGACGTCGGAGAGCACCTCCGTCCACGACTTCGCTGCCGACGTCGGCCGTCGGGCGCCCCTTCCCACGACTTCGGCAGCGAAGTCGGCCGGGGAGGGCCGCGTCCGACGACGTCGGCAGCGAAGTCGGAAGGGGGGCGGGTCAGGCGGTCAGGCGGGGCGGTCGTACGTCGCGACGAGCGTCGCGCGGGCGAGCGTGTGCGGGAAGAGGTTGAAGCCCAGCTGCGCCGGCGGGGCGTCGGCGTCGAGGCCGAGGCTCTCGACGTCGACGGCGTGGACGACGACCCAGTAGTGGTGGGTCCGGTGGCCGGGCGGCGGGGCGGCCCCGACGAAGCCCGCGAAGCCCCCGTCGTTGCGGAGCTGGACGGCGCCGTCGGGCAGCCCGCCCGTCGCGGCACCGCGGGGGAGCGACGTCGTCGTGGCGGGCAGGTCGGCCACGGCCCAGTGCCAGAAGCCGGACGCCGTCGGCGCGTCCGGGTCGTAGACGGTGACGGCGAAGCTCTTCGTGCCCTCGGGGGCGCCCTCCCAGGACAGCTGCGGCGACACGTCCTCGCCGCCCTCGACGCCGAAGGCGCCGCTGGCGTGCCGGTCGTGCAGGCGCTCGCCCTCCGCGACGTCCTCGCTCGTGACGGTGAAGGACGGCACCTGCGGCAGGTGCTCGTAGGGGTCGATGACTCCGCGGTCGCTCACGGCCGCTCCTCTCGCTCGGTGGCCGGGTCGGGCCCGGCCTGCCGCGCCATCGTCGGAGCCGGGCGCCCCGCCCGCGACCGGGGCGGTCGCCGTCGGGGCCGGGCGGCGGCGCGCCCGTAGGATCGCCGGGCCGTCCGCCCGCCGCGGGCGGACCCCCGACGAGAGGACCGCACCCCGTGCTGCGCACCCACGAGGCCGGCAGCCTGCGCGCCGACCACTCCGCCGCCGAGGACCCCACCGTCGTGCTGGCGGGCTGGGTGGCCCGGCGCCGCGACCACGGCGGCGTGGCCTTCCTCGACCTGCGCGACGTCTCCGGCGTCGTCCAGGTCGTCGTGCGCGACGAGCTGCTCGACTCCTCCGGCGCCCACGACCTGCGCAGCGAGTACGTCGTCCAGGTCACGGGGCAGGTCCGACGTCGCCCCGAGGGCAACGAGAACCCCGACCTGCCGACCGGCGAGGTGGAGGTGCTCGCGACGGCTCTCACCGTCCTCGCGACCGCCGACCCGCTGCCCTTCCCCGTCGAGGCGTCCGGCGCCGGCGAGGTGGGCGAGGAGGTCCGGCTCAAGCACCGCTACCTCGACCTGCGCCGCTCCGGCCCGGCCGCCGCGCTGCGCCTCCGCAGCGCCGTCAACCGCGCCGCCCGCGGCGTCCTCGACGGCCATGCCTTCACCGAGGTCGAGACGCCGACCCTCACCCGCTCGACGCCCGAGGGCGCCCGCGACTTCCTCGTGCCCGCCCGCCTCGCGCCGGGCTCCTGGTACGCGCTGCCGCAGAGCCCGCAGCTGTTCAAGCAGCTGCTCATGGTGGGTGGGGTCGAGCGGTACTACCAGATCGCCCGCTGCTACCGGGACGAGGACTTCCGCGCCGACCGGCAGCCGGAGTTCACCCAGCTCGACGTCGAGATGAGCTTCGTCGACGCCGACGACGTCATCGCCCTCGCCGAGGAGGTGCTGACGGCCCTGTGGCGGTTGATCGGCCACGAGATCTCCGGCCCGATCGCTCGCATGACCTACGCCGACGCCATGGCGCGGTACGGCAGCGACAAGCCGGACCTGCGCTTCGGGCAGGAGCTCGTCGACTGCACGGACTACTTCTCCGGCACCCCCTTCAAGGTCTTCCAGGCGCCCTACGTCGGCGCCGTCGTCATGCCCGGCGGCGCCTCGCAGCCGCGCAAGCAGCTCGACGCGTGGCAGGACTGGGCCAAGCAGCGCGGTCACCGCGGTCTGGCGTACGTGCTCGTCGGCGAGGACGGCGAGCTCCGCGGGCCGGTGGCCAAGAACATCTCCGAGGACGAGCGCGCCGGGCTCGCCGCGCACGTCGGCGCCGTCCCCGGCGACTGCGTGTTCTTCGCGGCGGGCCCGGCGACGTCGGCCCGGGGCCTGCTCGGCGCGGCCCGCCTCGAGGTGGGCCGTCGCTGCGGCCTCGTCGACGAGCAGGCCTGGGCCTTCGTCTGGGTCGTCGACGCGCCGCTGTTCGAGCCGGCCGACGACGCCACGGCGTCCGGCGACGTCGCCGTGGGCGCCGGCGCCTGGACCGCGGTGCACCACGCCTTCACGGCCCCGACGCCGGAGTGGCGCGACCGCTTCGAGTCCGACCCGGGCGCGGCCCTGTCGCAGGCCTACGACATCGTCTGCAACGGCAACGAGATCGGCGGCGGCTCGATCCGCATCCACACCCGCGAGGTGCAGGAGCGGGTCTTCGCGGTGATGGGCCTCGCCGAGGAGGACGCGCGCGTCAAGTTCGGCTTCCTCCTCGACGCCTTCGCCTACGGCGCCCCGCCGCACGGCGGCATCGCCTTCGGCTGGGACCGGATCGTCGCGCTGCTCGCCGGCGCCGACTCGATCCGCGAGGTCATCGCCTTCCCCAAGAGCGGCGGCGGCTACGACCCGCTGACCGCGGCGCCGGCGCCCATCACGGCGCAGCAGCGCAAGGAGGCCGGCGTCGACGCGCGTCCCGAGCCGGCCCCGGGGGCGGCGTCCCCGACGGCGCCGGAGCGCGGCGGCACCAGCTGACAGGTCCCCGACGGGGCGGCGGCACGACGACGGCACGTCCGTCGGCGTCCGGCCGCCCCGTCGTCGTCCCGGCGCTCGTACTGTCGGCCGCGTGAGCGACGACGCCGTCCCCCCGCCCAGCCGTCCCGTGCGCATCGGCGTGCAGGTCCAGCCGCAGCACGCCGACTACCCGCAGATCCGCCGGGCCGTCGCGGCCGCGGAGGAGGCCGGCGTCGACCTCGTCATGAACTGGGACCACTTCTTCCCGCTGTACGGCGAGCCCGACGGCAAGCACTTCGAGTGCTGGACGATGCTCGGCGCTTGGGCCGAGGCCACCGAGCGCGTGGAGATCGGCGCGCTCGTCAGCTGCAACTCCTACCGGAACCCCGACCTGCTGGCCGACATGGCGCGGACGGTCGACCACGTCAGCGACGGCCGGCTGCTCCTCGGCATCGGCTCCGGGTGGTTCCAGCGCGACTACGACGAGTACGGCTTCGAGTTCGGCACCGCAGGGGGGCGGATCGCCGACCTCGCGACGGCGATGCCGCGCATCGAGGCCCGCTGGGCGGCCCTCAACCCGGCACCGCTGCGGGACATCCCCGTGATGATCGGCGGCGGCGGCGAGAAGAAGACGCTGCCGCTGGTCGCCCGTCACGCCGACATCTGGCACTCCTTCGGCGACCCCGCGACGGTCGCCCGCAAGGGCGAGGTCCTCGACGGCTACTGCCGCGACCTCGGCCGCGACCCCCGCGAGGTCGAGCGGTCGGCGGGCGTCGAGGGCGACCCGGCTGCGTCGGGCGACGCGCTGCTCGGAGCCGGCGTGACCCTCTTCACCGTGGGCACCGGCGGGCCCGACTTCGACCTCGGCCCGCTGCGCGAGTGGCTGGCCTGGCGCGACGACCTCTCGCGCTGACCGGCGTCAGCGGCCCCCGGCGCGGGAGGCCAGGTAGTCGCTGACGACGTACTCCCCGAGCCGGTCCGCCGACGGCGCCAGCACCCGGCCGCCGTTGCGGCGGGCGAGGGCGTCGACGAAGCGGCGCAGGCCCGGGTCGTCGCCGAGGACGAAGGTGCTGATCGGCGTCCGCATCCGGGTCAGCGCGTCGACCTCGCGGACGGTCGCCTCGACGGTCTCCGGCAGCGACGGCCACCAGAAGACCGCCTCGCCGTCCTCGAGGTGCGCCGTCGGCTCGCCGTCGGTGACGACGAGGACGACCGGGTCGAGGCCGGGGTGGCGCGCCACGTGCCGCCGGGCCAGGGCGAGGGCGTGCTGGAGGTTGGTGCCCTGCACGCCGGACGGCTCGACGGCGGCCAGCTCGGCCGTCGTCAGCTCGACGGCCGTGCGGCCGAAGCCGATGACCTGCAGCTGGTCCGCCGGGTAGCGCGTGGCGAGCAGGTGGGCGAGCGCGAGCGCCGTCTGCTTCATCGGCGCCCAGCGGCCCTCCTGCACCATCGAGAAGGACAGGTCGACGCAGAGCGCGACCGCGGCCGCCGTACGGCGCTCGGTCTCGACGACGGCGAAGTCCTCGACCTCCAGCGCGACGGCCCCGGACCGGGTCGTCTGCTGCTCGCCGGCCGTCCGCAGGACCGCCCGCTGGACGGTGCGGACGGCGTCGAGCGGCTGCTCGTCGCCGAACTGCCACTCGCGCCAGCTGCCGGTCGCCTCTCCCGCCGCGCCGGCCGAGCGGTCGTCGTGGCCGCCGCGGTCCCCGCCGCGCAGGCGGGAGAAGACGGCGTCGAGCGCCGTCTGGCCCAGGCGGCGCAGCGCCTTCGGGGTGAGGGACAGGCCGTCGGCCCCGTCCCGGGCCAGCCAGCCCTGGCGGCGGAGCTCGGCGTCGAGCTGCTGCAGCGCCCTCACGTCCGCCGCCGCGCCCGCGCCCAGCTGGCGCTCCACGGCCTCGACGTCGACGTCGTCGAGGGTCGCGCCGGGGTAGTCCTGGCCCAGGGACTGCCCGACGTCGTCGAGGTCGGCCAGCTCGGCCAGCGCGTCGGTGCCCTCGCCGACCGACATCGGCTGCCCGCCGCGGAAGCGCTCGCGGGAGGTGCGGTCCAGGCCGGGGCGCAGCGCCTGCAGGCTGTCGGCGAGCGCCGCCATCTCGGCCTCGAGCCCGGCGTCGCCGAGGGCGTCGGCCATGAGGTCGGACAGCTCGGCGCGCTGCTGGGGCGACAGCGACGCGAGCATCCGGGCGGTCGCCGCCTGCCGGCGCGCCAGCTCGTCGACGAGCTCCTCGACCGTCCCCGGCCGGTCGTCGCCGAAGACCTCGCCGTGGCGGTCCATGAAGTCCCGGAACTGCGCGTCCGTGTCCTCGCCGCGGGCGTGCGCGGACAGCAGCGCGTTGAGGTCGGCGAGCATGTCCTTCGTCGCCGCCATGGCGGCGGCCTGCTCCGCGCGCGCGCCGTCGGCGTCCCCGCCCTCGGCGGCCGCGCGGCGCGCCTCGCGGGCCGCGGCCAGGGCGTCGCGGAGCCCGGCGAACTGGGCGCCGAGGACGTCGTCGCGCAGCTGCTCGCGCACCTCGCGGTACAGCGCCTCCGCGGCGGGGCTGCGCCACGCGTCGTCCTCGAGCTCGCGGACCGCCTCGGCGGTGTCCCGGGGGAGGTCGTCGAGGCGCTGCTCGCGGTCGCGCGCCCCCTGGTCGTCGTCCATGGCCAGGGCCTCGCGCTCGGCGTCCAGCGCGGCGGCGAGCTGCTCGCGCGCCCGGCGGAGCGGTCCCGCGAGGTCGCCCGAGCGCCGGAGCTCCTTCTGCCGCCGCGCCGCCCGGGCGGCGAGGTCGCGCAGGCCGCGGCGGCCGTCGGCGCCCCGCTCGAGGAGGTCGCGCAGGGCCTCGCGGACGCTGCGGCCCTCCATGACCTCGCGGCCGAGGGCGTCGACGGCGGCGCGCACGTCGAGCGGTCCGGCCAGCGGGTCGGGCCCGCCGGCCCAGGCGCCGTAGGAGAAGCGGGCCATGACGACCTCCGGTGGTGCGGCGGTGCGGGAGCGGTGGGAGCGGCGTCAGCCGCCGTAGAGCGTGCGGGCGCCGCCGGGCGCGTCGACGACCTCCTTGCCGAGGCGGCGCAGCAGGTGCAGCCCCTCGAGCACGAGCTCGACCGCGGAGGCCGCCTGGGGGGCGCTCGGCTCGTCGCCGAAGCCGAAGGCGGTGAGCACCTGGGCGAGGCCCGGCACGGTGCCGACCGACGCGAGGACGTCGGCGGACGGGACGAGCTCGCCCGTCTCCACCGTGGCGCCCTCGGCGACCACCGCGGTGATGCCGGACAGGTCGAGCCCGCGGGTGCGCCGCCGGAAGACCTCCGCGACGGCGGTGCGCCGCAGGTGCTCGAGGACGTCGTGCTCGCGCCCCTCCTCGCCGGCCTCGAACTCGACCTTGCCGCGCAGCGTGGTGACGACCGACGTCGTGTCCCCGACGCGGGCGACGGCGGGGCTCTCCCCGACGAGCGCCGAGCGGCGCAGGGCCGCGGCCGCCGTCGTCTCCGCCGCCGCGACGGCGAAGCGGGCCGAGACGCCCGAGCGCTGGTCGACGGCGGGCGACTCGCGCAGCGCCCGGGTGAAGCGGACGAGGACCTCGAGCAGGACGTCGGGCAGCTCGGCCGCCAGCGCCGCCTCCTGGCGGACGAGCGCCACCTCCGCCTCGACGTCGAGCGGGTAGTGCGTGCGGACCTCGGCCCCGAAGCGGTCCTTGAGCGGCGTGATGATCCGCCCGCGGTTGGTGTAGTCCTCGGGGTTGGCCGTGGCGACGACGAGAAGGTCCAGCGGCAGGCGCAGCGCGTACCCGCGGACCTGGATGTCCCTCTCCTCCAGCACGTTGAGCAGGGCGACCTGGATGCGCTCGGCGAGGTCGGGCAGCTCGTTGACGACGAAGATGCCGCGGTGGGCGCGGGGGACGAGCCCGAAGTGGATGGTCTCCGGGTCCCCGAGGCTGCGGCCCTGCGCGACCTTCACGGGGTCGACGTCGCCGACGAGGTCGCCGACGCTCGTGTCCGGCGTCGCCAGCTTCTCCGTGTACCGCGAGCTGCGGTGCAGCCAGCCGACCTCGAGGTCGTCGCCGTGCTCGGCCGCCAGCGCGCGGGCGCGGGCCGAGACGGGCGCGTAGGGGTGGTCGTGGAGCTCGCTGCCGGCGACGACGGGCGTCCACTCGTCGAGCAGCGCGACGAGCGTGCGGGCGAGGCGGGTCTTGCCCTGGCCGCGCTCGCCGAGCAGCACGAGGTCGTGGCCGGCGAGCAGCGCCCGCTCGACCTCGGGCAGCACCGTGTCCTCGTACCCGACGACGCCCGGGAAGCGCTCCGAGGCGGTCGTGCCGGCGCGCATGGCGGCGAGGAGGTTCTCGCGCATCTCCTCGCGGACGCCGCGCAGCACGTGGCCCGACGCCCGCAGGGCACCGAGGGTCGTCGGCAGGTCGGCGGGCGGGACGGGGTCGAGGAGCAGCTCGGTCGCGTCGACCGGGGCGGGGGAGGCGGAGAGGGGGGCGGGCTCTGCCGGGGACGTCACCTCCCGACCGTACGTCCGCGCCGTCAGGCCGGGCGCGGCGAGCCCGGTACCGGGGCCCGCCGGGCGCCGCGGACGAGGCGCGAGCTGAAGCGGTGCGAGCAGCGCCAGCCCAACCGCTCGTAGACGCGGCGGGCGCGGACGTTGTCGGCGTACATGCCGAGCGTGACGACGGGGTGGGTGGCGAGGAGGTCGCGGGTGGCCGCCGCCGTCACCGCCCCGCCGAGGCCCCGGCCCCGGTGGCGCGGGTGGGTGGCCAGCGCGGCGAGGTGCGGCGCCGGCCCGCCGTCCTCCGTCGTCGCGGCCACGCAGGCGAGCAGCCCGCAGGTGCCGCGGACGCCCCACCAGCGTCCGGCGTGGGCGTCACCGGGGCGGGCCGACGGGCGGTCGCTGGCGACGGCGAGGAGCGCGCCGACCGCGGCGTCGTCGGCGCCGCAGCCAGAGGCCCCGCCGACCGCGAGCCGGGCGACGTCCTCCTCGCCCGGGACGGGCTCCGGCGGTGCGGCGCCCGTCCAGAAGAAGTCCCAGTCGTCGCCGCCGACGAGCCGCGCGGCGACGCCCGGCGCGCGCTCCCGCAGGACGTCGAGGGTGCCCCGCACGAGCGTCGTCACCTGCGGGGCCGCCTCCTCGAGCACCTCGGCGACGAGGTCCGCGGCGTCGCCCGGGTCCCCGACGACGACGAGCGAGCGCCCGCGCCGCCGGTCGGCGAGCACCCCCGTGGCCCCGCCGCGCACCCACGTGGCGTGGACCGCGTCGGGGGAGAGGTGCCACCGCAGGAACGGGTCGTCCGGGAGGGTCGGGCGCAGCACGCCGCCGATGCTCGCACCCGGCCCGCGGCGGCCCGGTACCGGCTCGCGGTCAGCCGCCGAGCCGTCGTTCCAGCTCCTCGACCCGGGCCCTCAGCTCGTCGAGGTCCTCGTCGAGGCGACGGGAGACCGAGGTCCCGACGCTGTACCGGGACGGCCCTCGGGCACCCCGCGGCTCTGCCGCCGGGTCGTAGGCCAGGCCGAGGAAGACCATGACGCGGCGGAAGGTCGAGGGCTGGTCGGTCATCGTCCGACCGTAGGGCGGGGCGCGGGCCGACCTGCACCCGTCCGTGGGCCCGGGCGGTCGCCCTGGTCGGACGCCTCGGCCGACGCCGACGGACGGGTCGTGCAGGTCCGCCGGGGCGGTCCGGACGGGATCCCGGCCGAGGTGCGGGGGCACCTAGCCTGGGCCCGTGCTGGGCAGCGGGCCGGACCTCTTCGGCGGGGACGACGACGGCGCCCCGGCGGGGGCGCCGGGCGGGGGCGGCGCGCGGCCGCCGCTGGCCGTCCGCATGCGCCCGCGGGACCTCGACGAGGTCGTCGGCCAGCAGCACCTGCTGCGGGGCGGCTCGCCGCTCCGGCGCCTCGTCGACTCGCTCGCCGAGGCGGTGCCCGGGGCCGCGGGGGGCGGGCCGCGGCGGGTGACGCGCGCGGCGCCGTCGTCCGTCGTCCTCTGGGGCCCGCCCGGTACCGGGAAGACGACGCTCGCGCACGTGGTCTCGCGCGCGAGCGGCGGCGCGTTCGAAGAGCTGTCGGCGATCACGGCGGGGGTCAAGGACGTCCGTCGGGTCATGGACGTCGCGCGCGAGCGGCGCGACCTCCACCGGCGCCGCACCGTCCTCTTCCTCGACGAGATCCACCGCTTCACCAAGGCCCAGCAGGACACGCTCCTGCCCGGCGTGGAGAACGGGCTCGTCGTCCTCGTGGCGGCGACGACCGAGAACCCGTCCTTCAGCGTCATCAGCCCGCTGCTGTCGCGCTCGCTGCTCCTCACGCTGCAGCCGCTGGAGCCCGAGGACGTCCGGGCCCTCCTGCGCCGGGCGCTGGAGGACGAGCGCGGGCTCGCCGGGGAGGTCGCCCTCGACGACGACGCGCTCGAGCACCTGGTCCGGCTGGCGGGCGGGGACGCCCGGCGCGCGCTGACGGCGCTCGAGGCGGCCGCCGGTGCGGCCGCGGCCGACGCGTGGGAGGCGGGCCTCGACGACGACGCCCCCGTGCCCGTCCGTCTCGACCACGCCGAGCGGGCGCTCGAGGCGGCGGTGCTGCGCTACGACAAGGACGGCGACCAGCACTACGACGTCATCAGCGCCTTCATCAAGTCGATGCGCGGGTCCGACGCCGACGCCGCGCTGCACTACCTGGCGCGGATGCTCGAGGCGGGGGAGGACCCGCGCTTCATCGCCCGGCGGGTGCTCGTGGCCGCGAGCGAGGACGTCGGCATGGCCGACCCGACGGCGCTGCAGACGGCCGTCGCCGCGGCCCAGGCGGTCCAGCTCCTCGGCATGCCGGAGGCGCGGATCACCCTGGCGCAGGCCGTCGTCCACCTGGCGACGGCGCCGAAGTCCAACGCCGCCTACCTCGGCGTGGACGCCGCGGTCGCCGACGTGCGGGCCGGGAGGGCGGGCGTCGTCCCCGCGCACCTGCGCGACGGGCACTACGCCGGCTCGGCGCGGCTGGGCCACGGCGTCGGGTACGTGTACGCCCACGACGCGCCGCACGGGGTGGCGCCGCAGCAGTACCTGCCGGACACGCTGGCCGGCCGCCGCTACTACGAGCCGACGGACCGGGGCGCGGAGCGGGAGATCGGCGCGCGGCTGGAGCGCCTGCGCGCGGTGCTGGACGGCCGTGCCCGGCCCTGAGCCGGGGTCACCGGCGACGAGCAGGCGTCTGTCCGCGCCCCGCGGGGGCCCGTGACGACGAACAGGCGCCTGTTCGCGCCCTCCGGGGGGCCGTGACGGCGAACAGGCGCCTGTTCGCGCTCTCCGGGTGCCGGGAGCGCGAGCAGACGCCTGCTCGCGTCGGTCCCGGTCGTCAGGAACGGCGGCCCGGCGCGTAGGGGCAGCAGGCCGCGGCACCCGAGGTGGCGCCGACGACGAGGAGCGCCAGCGCGTCGACGGCGGCGGCCGCGTCGGCGACGGGGGAGGGGAAGAGCAGGCGCAGCGTCGCCGTCGTCGAGGCCTCGCAGCCGGGGGCGCAGGCGGCGCCGTCGCGGCGGCCGCCGCAGCCGTCGGCCACGGCGACCCACGGCCGCTCGCTGCGGCACCGCAGCACCATGCCCGTGCGGTCGGCCCCGACGCAGCGGACCTCGACGACGGAGCCGAGGTCGCGCGAGGCGTCCTCCGCGGAGGGGCGGGCGCCCGGCGCCGGGTGGGCGTGGCCCATGGCGCGGACGAGGTCGACGAGCCGGTCGCCCAGCTCGGCCTCGACCCGGGCGAGCACCTCGGCCTCGCGCAGCGTCACCGGGTCCGCCGTCGCGGCCACGAGGTCCTCGACGGGCAGCTCGGCGCAGCCCTCGGCCCAGTGCAGCCGCGCCGCGGCCGGGTCGAGGAGCAGGAGGCGGCCGTCGGGCCACTGGCCGCGCAGCTCGGCGAGGTCGCCCAGCGCGCAGACAGCGCCGACCGCCTCGACGAGGCGCTCGTGCGGCAGGAGCGACACCCAGCCCTGCACGACGACGTGCGCCCGCGGGACCGTGAGGTCCGGCAGCGGTGCCTCGACGACGACCGACAGCTCGGCGACGGCGTCGTCCGCCGTCCCGCCCCAGCCGTCCGGGTCGAGCCCCAGCGCCTCGACGCCCTCGCGGCTCGCCAGCAGCACGACGACCCCGGCCGCGGTCCGGGCGTGCACGACGGGGACGGCCTCGCCGGTCTCGGCGGCCGTCAGCGTGGCCGCGCCGCAGCCGGACAGCGCGGTGGCGGCGACGACGGCGGCCCCGGGGGCGGTGGTGGTCATGGGAGGGAAGGCTAGCCTAAGGTCTTGCGTCGAGGAACCGTCCGGGCCGACCGGGCGCCCCGCCCGACCACCGCCCGCCGCAGCACCCGACCCCAGGAGCCAGCCCGTGTCGTCCACCCCGTCAAGCACCCGCTCGCGCAAGCAGGTGCGCCTCTCGCGCCGCCTCGGCATGGCGCTCACGCCCAAGGCCGTCGCGCACTTCGAGAAGCGCCCCTACCCGCCGGGCGAGCACGGCCGGGCGCGACGTCGCACCGAGAGCGACTACGCGCTGCGCCTGCGCGAGAAGCAGCTGCTCCGCGCCCAGTACGGCATCCGCGAGGCGCAGCTGCGCCGCGCCGTCGACGAGGCCAAGCGCCACCCGGAGCGCACGGGCGACGTCCTCGTCCAGCTGCTGGAGAGCCGCCTCGACGCCGTCGTGCTGCGCGCGGGCCTCGCCCGCACCGTGGCGCAGGCCCGCCAGGTCGTGTCCCACCAGCACGTCGTCGTCGACGGGCAGCGCGTCGACAAGCCGTCGTACCGCGTCCGCCCGGGGCAGGTCGTCGAGATCGCCCCGCGCAGCCGCGCCCTGCCGCCCTTCCAGGTGGCCGCCGCCGGCGCGCACCGCGACGTCCTGCCGGCCGTCCCGCCGTACCTGCGCGTGGAGATCGCCGACCTGCGCGTCGAGGTCCTGCGCCCGTCGGTCCGCGACGAGGTGCCCGTGACCTGCGACGTCTCGAAGGTCGTCGAGTACTACTCGCGCTGACGTCCCCGACGACGCAGCACGCGCCCGGCGCCGGCCCGGGCGGGACCACGTCCCGCCCGGGCCCCGTCGTGCCGTGGGTCGTGCCGCGGGTCGTGCCCGGCTCCGGCCGCCCCGGCGGTGCCGCGCGGTAGGGTCGCGCCGCGCCTCGGCAGCGGGGCGGAGATCGCCGTGCCCGCGCACCGCCGGCGGCCGCCGCGGACCCCGCGCACGTCGGGGACCGGCGCCGCCCCGGGTCCGCGCGGACCGACCTGGAGGGACCGGTATGACCGGAGGAGACATCGCGGGCCTCATCGCCGCGGTCGCGTTCGTGGTGCTCGTGACGTTGCTCGCGGTGCCGCTGCTCAAGCTCGGCAAGGTCCTCGACGAGGCGGGCGCCGCCGTGCGCCGCCTCTCCGACGACACCCGTCCGCTCATCACCGAGACGACCACGGCCGTCACGCAGGTGAACGAGCAGATGCAGAACGTCGACACCATCACGACGGGCGCCGCCCAGGTGGCCACCAACGTGTCCGCGCTGACGGCCCTCTTCGCCGCCACGCTCGGCTCGCCCGTCGTCAAGCTGGCCGCCTTCACCTACGGCGTCCGCGGCGCCGTCTCCGGCCGCCGGAAGAAGGCCTGACGGTGGGCCGCCTCGTGTGGCTCGGCCTCGGGGCCGTGGCCGGCGTCGTCGCCGTCCGCCGCGCCGCGGGCGCCGTCCGGTCCGCCACCCCGGCCGGGCTCCAGGGCCGGGCCGACGGCTGGCTGGCCGACGTCCGCGCCTTCGTGGCCGACGTCCGCGCCGGTGCCGCCGAGCGCGAGACCGAGCTGCGCGTCGCCCTCGGGGTCGACGCCGGCGCGATGAGCGAGACCGAGGCGCGCGACCTCGTCGAGCGCCCCTACAGCCCGCGCGGCTGACGCCCGCGGCGACCGTCCTCCCCGGGCGGCCGCCGCCCGCAGCCCGCCCCCGCCGGCGTCGCCGCCCCCCGCGCGCGCCGGCCCTCCCACCCGGAAGGCCCGTCATGGAGACCGCGGAGATCCGCCGTCGCTGGCTCAGCTTCTTCGAGGGCAAGGACCACACCGTGGTCCCGAGCGCCTCGCTCGTCTCGCCCGACCCGACGCTGCTGTTCACCGTCGCCGGCATGGTGCCCTTCATCCCCTACCTCACGGGGCGGGAGCCGGCGCCCTTCGACCGCGCGACGAGCGTCCAGAAGTGCGTGCGCACCCTCGACATCGAGGAGGTCGGCAAGACCACGCGCCACGGCACGTTCTTCCAGATGAACGGCAACTTCTCCTTCGGCGACTACTTCAAGGAGTCGGCGATCCCGTGGGCGTGGGAGCTCGTCACCACGCCGAAGGAGCAGGGCGGCTACGGCTTCGACGAGAAGGACCTCTGGGTCACCGTCTACGAGGACGACGACGAGGCCCACCGCATCTGGACGAAGGACGTCGGCGTCTCGCCGGACCGCGTCCAGCGCCTCGGCATGGGCCCCAACTACTGGTCGACCGGCGGCCCCGGCCCCTGCGGCCCGTGCAGCGAGATCTTCGTCGACGCCGGCGCGCACCTCGGCCGCGACGGCGGCCCGGCGGTCGACGAGGACCGCTACATCGAGATCTGGAACCTCGTGTTCATGGAGTTCGAGCGGGGCGAGGGCGGCGGCAAGTCCGGCTTCCCCATCCTCGGCGAGCTGCCGCGCAAGAACATCGACACGGGCATGGGCCTGGAGCGGGTCGCGTACCTGCTCCAGGGCAAGGACAACATGTACGAGATCGACGAGGTCTTCCCCGTCATCGAGGCGGCCTCGGCGATGGCGGGCGTGCGCTACGGCGCCGACCGCGAGGCCGACGTGCGGCTGCGCGTCGTCGCCGACCACGTCCGCTCGGGGCTCATGCTCGTCGGCGACGGCGTCCGCCCCGGCAACGAGGGCCGCGGCTACGTCCTGCGCCGCCTCCTGCGCCGTGCCGTCCGCGCCATGCGCCTGCTCGGCGTCGACGCGCCCTCCCTGGCCGAGCTGACGACGGTCAGCAAGGACCGCATGGCGCTGTCGTACCCCGAGCTCGGGACGGACTTCGGCCGCATCAGCGAGGTCGTCGCCGCCGAGGAGGAGGCGTTCCGCCGCACGCTCGTGGCGGGCACGACCATCCTCGACACGGCGGTGCGGGAGACCAAGGCCGGCGGCGGCACGCAGGTGCCCGCGGCGCGCGCCTTCCAGCTCCACGACACGTACGGCTTCCCCATCGACCTCACGCTCGAGATGGCGTCCGAGCAGGGCGTCTCCGTCGACGAGCAGGGCTTCCGCGAGCTCATGACCGAGCAGCGCGAGCGGGCCCGGGCCGACGCGCGCTCCAAGCGCACGGGGGCCGCGGCCGTCGGCGCCTACCGGGACGTGCTCGACGCGAACGGCCCGACGGACTGGCAGGCGTACACGACGCTGACGACGACGTCCCGCGTGCTCGCGGTCGTCGACGGCGTCGACCCCGTCCCGGCGGCGGGGGAGGGCCGCGTCGTCGAGGTCGTCCTCGACCGCACGCCCTTCTACGCCGAGTCCGGCGGCCAGAGCGCCGACGCCGGCTCGCTCGTCTGGGACGGCGGCTCCGCCGAGGTGCTGGACGTCCAGCGCCCGGTCAAGGGTCTCGTCGTCCACCAGGTCCGCGTCCTCGACGGCGAGCTCGCCCAGGAGACCGAGCTGCGGGCGTCGGTCGACCCGCAGTGGCGCGTCGACGCCTGCCAGGCGCACTCCGGCACGCACGTCGTCCACGCCGCGCTCCGCCAGGTGCTCGGCCCGTCGGCGCAGCAGTCCGGCTCGTACAACCGGCCGGGCTACCTCCGGCTCGACTTCGCGTGGAAGGGCGGGCTCTCGGCGCAGCAGCGCCGCGACGTCGAGGACGTCAGCAACCTCGCCGTCCGCGACGACCTGCCCGTCAGCGCGCAGTGGATGACGCTGCCGCAGGCCCGCGAGTGGGGCGCCCTGGCGCTCTTCGGGGAGACGTACGGCGAGGAGGTCCGCGTCGTCGAGATCGGCGGCCCCTGGTCGCGCGAGCTCTGCGGCGGGACGCACGTGCAGCGCAGCAGCCAGGTCGGGCCGCTCGTCCTCACCGGCGAGCAGTCGGTCGGCGCGAGCAACCGCCGCGTCGAGGCCGTCGTCGGCGTGGAGGGCTTCCGCTACCTCGCCCGCGAGCGGGACCTCGTCCAGCAGCTGACCGACGTCCTCAAGACGCCGGAGGCCGACCTCGTCGGCCGCGTCCAGGACATGGTCGGCCGCCTGCGCGACGCCGACCGCGAGCTGGCCCGCGGCCGCACCGACCGCGTCCTCGCCGCGGCGGGGCAGCTGGCGTCCGCGCCGGCCGACGTGTTCGGCGTCGCCGTCGTCACGCACGACGCCGGCGAGGTCTCCTCGGCCGACGACCTGCGCGCGCTCGTCCTCGACGTGCGGGGGCGCCTCGGCGCCGACCGGCCCACGACCGTCGCCGTCGGCGGCGTCGCCAAGGGCCGCCCGCTCGTCGTCGTCGCGACGAACGAGCGCGCCCGCGAGTGGGGCGTCAGGGCGGGGGCGCTCGTGCGGACCGCCGCGGGCGTCCTCGGCGGCGGTGGCGGCGGCAAGGACGACCTCGCCCAGGGCGGCGGGACCGACGTCGCACGCCTCGGCGAGGCGCTCACCGCCGTCGAGCACCAGGTCGGCGCCGCGGTCACGGGCTGACCGGGGCCGACGGGGGAGCCGGGTGGCACGCAGCGGGCAGCCCCGCCCCAAGCGCAAGCGCGGGGCGGAGCCGGCCGTCGGACCGGTCGACGTCGCCGACGCGGTGACGGCGGACGAGCCGGCGGCGGTGGACGAGCCGTTCCCGGCGGCGCCCGACACCGTGCCCACGGTCCGTCCCGGCGTGCGCCTCGGCGTCGACGTCGGCAGCGTCCGCGTCGGCCTCGCGGCGAGCGACCCGGGGGCCGTGCTCGCCTCGGCCGTCGAGACGGTGCCGCGCGAGCGCCCCGCGGCCGGTCCCCGGCCCCGGACGGCCGCCGCGCGGGCCGCGGCGCGCGCGGCGGCGCAGGAGCGGGGCGAGCCGTCCGACCTGCGGCGCATCGCCGCGGTCGCGGCGGAGCGGGGCGCCGTCGAGGTCGTCGTGGGGCTCCCGCGGTCGATGTCCGGCGCGGAGAACCGGGCTGCGGGTCTGGCCCGGCAGTACGCTGCGCGTCTCGCCGACCTCGTCGCGCCGGTCCCGGTGCGGCTCGTCGACGAGCGGCTCAGCACCTCCGGCGCCCAGCGGGCGCTCCACGAGGGCGGGACGCCGGGTCGCCGCCACCGCGCGGTGGTGGACCAGGTGGCCGCCGCGTGGGTGCTCCAGGCGGCGCTCGACCTCGAGCGCTCGACGGGCCGGCCGCCCGGGAGCCCGGTGACGCCGCTGTCCCGGCAGCACGGGAGCGGTCGCCCGACGCCGGGCGCCGCCGCGCAGGACCCGCAGCACGACGAGCACCACCCGCACGACCAGGAGGACGACGACGAGGTCGCAGGGCGCCGGGGGGCGCGGCCGGACCGAGAGCAGGGAGCAGGGCCGGACGGCCCCGCCCCGCAGGAGGGCACGACCGTGACGAGCACCGCCCGCGAGACCGCCGGCCCCGAGGGGCCCGCGCGTCCCCGCCCCGTCCCCGGACCCCCGCCGGGACGCCGCCCCGCCGTGACGGCGGGCGACGAGGGGAGCACGCCGTGAGGCGCCTGCGCGCGGCGGTCGTCCTGCTCCTCGCGCTGGGCCTCGTCGTCGGCGCGGGCGTCGTCGGGTGGGACTTCGTCAAGCCGCTGCTCGACCGCACCGAGGAGCCCGTCGACTACGCGGGCCCGGGCGGCGACCCCGTCGAGGTCCAGGTCGCCGAGGGCGACACCGGCCAGCAGATCGCGGCGACGCTGCAGGCCGCGGACGTCGTGCTCACCGAGGAGGCCTTCACGACGGCGGCCGCCACGGAGCCGCGGGCGTCGGGCATCCAGCCCGGCACGTACCGCCTGCAGGAGCAGATGACGGGCGAGGGGGCCCTGGCGCTGCTGCTGGCCCCCGAGTCGCGCATCAGCCTGCGCGTGCAGCTCATCGAGGGCCTGCGGGCCGTGGACGCGCTCGCGACCATCGAGGAGGACACGGGCATCCCCGTGGCCGAGCTCCAGGCCGTCGCCGACGACCCCGCCGTCCGGCTGCCGGCCGAGGCGAGAGGCAACCTCGAGGGCTACCTCTTCCCGGCGACGTACGACTTCGAGCCCGACGTCACGGCGCTCGAGCTCGTGGCGACGATGGTCGCCCGCACGGAGCAGTCGCTGACGTCGGCCGGTGTCCCGCCGGAGCGCTGGCACCGCACGATGACGGTGGCCAGCCTCGTCGAGGCCGAGGCCTCCCGCGAGGAGGACCGCCCCAAGGTCGCCCGTGTCATCGAGAACCGCGTGGGGATGGGCATGCCCCTGCAGTTCGACACGACCGTCGACTACGCCACCGGCAAGCGCGGCCTCACGACGAGCGACGACGACCGGGCCACCGACTCGCCGTACAACACCTACGTCTACCCGGGCCTGCCCCCCGGGCCGATCGACTCGCCCGGCGACAGCGCCATCGCCGCCGCGGCCGCCCCGGCCGAGGGCCCGTGGCTCTACTTCGTGGCCGTGAACCCGGACACGGGGGAGACGAACTTCGCCGAGACCTTCGCCGAGCACGAGCGGAACGTCGCGCTGTTCCAGCAGTGGCTGCGCGAGAACGGGTGACGCAGGGGACGACGCCCCGCCGGGCGGCCGTCCTCGGGCGGCCGGTCGCCCACTCGCTGTCCCCGGCCATGCACCGGGCGGCGTACGCGGCGCTCCGGCTCGACGGCTGGTCGTACGACGCCCGCGAGACCGACGAGGCGGACCTCGCGCGGACGGTGGCCGCGTGCGGCGACGACTCGGCGTGGGCGGGGCTCTCGCTCACCATGCCCCTCAAGCGCGCCGTCGTGCCGCTGCTCGCGGGCACCGACCCGGTGGCGGCGGCCACGGGCGTCGTGAACACGGTGACCTGGGACGACGACCGGCGGCCCCACGGCGCGAACACCGACGTCGACGGCGTCGAGCGGGCCGTCGCGGCGGTGCTGACGCCGGCAGCGGCCCCGCGCACGGGCCTCGTCCTCGGCGGCGGGGCGACCGGTGTCTCGGCCGTCGCCGCGCTGGCGCGCCTCGGGTGCACCGAGGTCGTCGGCGCCGTGCGCGACCCGGCCCGCGCCCGGCCGCTGCTCGCCGTCGGCGTGGCGTGCGACGTCGCCGTCCGGCTCGTGCCCTTCGCCGGCGCGGCGGCCGCGGTGGACGCCGCGGACGTCGTCGTCTCCACCGCGCCCGCGGGCGCCGCCGACGTCGTGGCGGCCGACCTGCCGCCCGCGGGCGAGCGCCCGCAGGTGCTCCTCGACGTCGTCTACGCGCCGTGGCCCACCGCGCTGGCCGCGGCCTGGGGCCGTCGCGGCCCGGTCGTCGACGGCCTGGAGATGCTCGCCCACCAGGCCGTCGGCCAGGTGCGGCTCATGACGGGGCACGCCCCCGACGCCGCGGTCCTGCGGGCGGCGGCCCTCGCCGAGCGCCGCCGCCGCGCGGAGGCGGACCTCCTCGGACGCCCCTGACCCGGACCTGAGGGCCGGCCGGCAGGTGTCCTCCGGACGCCCCGCGGGCCCACCGGACGGATGCGCCCGGACGGGTCAAGGCGGGCGGGCCGCCTGCCGATGAGCACGACATGCGGACCCGTACCCGGCTCGGCGACCTCCTCGTCCAGCAGGGCGTCATCACCCCCGAGCAGCTGAGCGACGCGCTCGCGCACCAGCAGGTCACGGGGGAGCGGGTCGGCCAGGCGCTCGTCAGCACGGGCGTCCTCACCGAGGCGCAGCTCGTCGCCACCCTCGCGACCCAGGTCGGGCTCTCCTTCGTCGACCTCGGCGAGCACCCGGTGGACCCGTCCGCCGTCGCGCGCGTGCCCGCGGCCCTGTGCCGCCGGAGCACGCTCCTGCCCATCGGCCTCGACGCCGAGCGGCGCCTCGTCGTCGCCATGGCCGACCCCGGCGACGTCGTCGCCGTCGACGACATCCGCAGCATCACCGGCCTCGACGTCCAGCCGGTCGTCGCCACCCGCGACGACCTCCGGACGGCCATCGAGCGCTTCTGCCGCGCCGACGCCGACCTCGACGACCTCACGACGGCGATGCACGCGGACGCCGAGGTGGAGGAGGACCTCTCCCTCGTCGCCGCCGCGGTCGAGGACGCGCCGATCGTCCGCTACGTCAACCTCCTCATCGACCAGGCCATCACCGACCGCGCCTCCGACATCCACATCGAGCCGGGCGAGCACGAGCTGCGCGTGCGCTTCCGCATCGACGGCGTGCTCCACGAGGTCATGCGCTCGCCCCGGTCCATCCAGTCGGGCGTCACGAGCCGGCTGAAGATCATGGCGGACATCGACATCGCCGAGCGGCGCAAGCCGCAGGACGGGCGGCTCTCGGTCGTCCACCACGGCCGCAAGATCGATCTGCGCGTCGCGACGCTGCCCACGGTGTGGGGCGAGAAGGTCGTCATGCGGATCCTCGACAACTCGACGGCGAGCCTCGACCTCGCCGACCTCGGCTTCAGCGAGTCCAACCACGCGCGGTACGCGACGAGCTACCGCAAGCCCTACGGGATGCTCCTCGTCACCGGCCCGACCGGCTCGGGCAAGTCGACGACGCTGTACGCGACGCTCAACATCGTCAGCAAGCCCGAGATCAACGTCATCACCGTCGAGGACCCCGTCGAGTACCGGCTCCCCGGCATCAACCAGGTGCAGGTCAACCCCAAGGCGGGCCTCACCTTCGCCGGCGCCCTGCGCTCGATCCTCCGCTCCGACCCCGACGTCGTCCTCCTCGGCGAGATCCGCGACAAGGAGACGGCGACCATCGCCGTCGAGGCCGCGCTCACCGGCCACCTCGTCCTCTCGACGCTGCACACCAACGACGCGCCGTCCGCCGTCACCCGCCTCACGGAGATGGGCATCGAGCCCTTCCTCGTCGGCTCGGCGCTGGACTGCGTCCTCGCGCAGCGGCTCGCGCGCCGGCTCTGCGACCGGTGCAAGGAGGCGTACCGCCCCGACGAGGCGCACCTGCAGACGCTCGGCTTCCCGCTCGCGCCGGGGGAGGCCGTGCCCGTGCTGCACCGCGCCGTCGGCTGCCCCGCCTGCTCCAAGACCGGCTACAAGGGCCGGCTCGCGCTCCACGAGGTCATGTCCGTCACCGAGGAGGTCGAGCGGCTCGCCGTCTCGCACGCCTCGGCGTCGGAGATCGGCCGCACCGCCCGGGCCCAGGGCATGGGCAGCCTCCGCGACGACGGCTGGGGGAAGGTCCGCGCCGGCCTCACCTCCGTCGAGGAGATCGTCCGCGTCGTCGCCTGAGCGGCGGGCGGGTGCTCCGACCCCGCCGGCCTCAAGCCGCCGCCCGCCCGTCCGACAAGGAAGCCATGGAGCTCGAGCCCGTCCTCGCCGTCGACCTGCCGGTCGCGCCGCCCGTCGCCGCCCCCGCGGCAACCCTGCCCGCCGCCGGGCTGCCGCAGCAGCGCAGCGCCGCGCCCGACGCCGAGCCGACCGTCGACATCCCGGCCGCCCTGCACGCGATGGTGGCGCTGGGGGCCTCCGACCTGCACCTGACCTCCGGCGTGCGGCCGATGGTCCGGGTCCGCGGCGAGCTGCAGCCGCTCGACGGCTTCGAGGTCTGCACCCCCCAGGCGCTCGAGCGCGCGCTCTTCTCGATGCTGCCCGCCAAGATGCGCGAGCGGTTCGAGAGCGCCCTGGAGCTGGACCTCTCGCACGCGCTGCCGAACGTGGCCCGCTTCCGCGTCAACCTCTACCGGCAGCGGGGGAGCGTCGGCGCGGCCTTCCGCGTCATCCCCTTCGAGCTGCGCCCGCTCGAGGACCTCGGCGTCCCGCCGGCCGTGGCCGCCTTCGCCCACATGCCGCGCGGCCTCGTCCTCGTCACCGGCCCCACGGGCTCGGGCAAGTCGACGACGCTCGCCTCCATCATCGACCTCGCCAACCGCACGCGGCGCGACCACATCATGACCGTCGAGGACCCCATCGAGTTCCTCCACGAGCACAAGTCGTGCGTCGTCAACCAGCGCGAGGTGGGGGAGGACACCCACTCCTTCGCCGAGGCGCTCAAGCACGCGCTGCGGCAGGACCCGGACATCATCCTCGTCGGCGAGCTGCGCGACCTCGAGACCATCTCCATCGCGCTCACCGCCGCCGAGACCGGTCACCTCGTCTTCGCGACGCTGCACACGCAGGACGCCGCCCAGACCATCGACCGCGTCATCGACGTCTTCCCCGCCGACCAGCAGCACCAGGTCCGCGCCATGCTCGCCGGCGCCCTCCAGGGCGTCGTCTGCCAGACGCTCTGCAAGCGCGCCGACGGCCAGGGCCGTGCCGTCGCGACCGAGGTCATGATGGCGACCCCCGCCATCCGCAACCTCATCCGCGAGGGCAAGACGCACCAGATCTACTCGTCGCTGCAGGCCGGGGCCCAGCACGGCATGCACACCCTCGACCAGCACCTGGCCGAGCTCGTGCGCGTCGGCGTCATCACCTACGAGCACGCCGTCGAGAAGAGCCACAGCCCGGCGGACGTCGCCCGGCTCTGCGGCCGCTCCTGACCCCGACCCATCCCGAGGGAGACCCATGGCGACCGCCACGAAGACCTACGAGTACGCCGTCCGCGACGCGGGCGGTGCGCTCGTCAGCGGCACGCTCGAGGCGTCGAGCGAGGCCGCGGTCGTCTCCCGGCTCAAGGGGATGGGGTACGCGCCGGTCTCTTTGCAGGAGAAGAAGACCTCCGGCCTCAACACCGAGATCTCGCTGCCCGGGTCCGACCGGGTGTCCATGAAGGACCTCGCGGTCATGTCGCGGCAGTTCGCGACGATGGTCGGTGCCGGTCTGTCGCTCCTCCGCTCGCTCGCGATCCTCGCGGAGCAGTCGGAGTCCAAGGGCCTCCAGAAGGCTCTGGCCGACGTCCGGTCGCGGGTGGAGGCCGGCTCGTCGCTGTCGGACGGTTTGACCGCCCACCCGAAGGTCTTTCCCCCGCTGATGACCAACATGGTCCGAGCCGGCGAGGTCGGCGGCTTCCTGGACACCGTCCTGCTCCAGATCGCCGAGAGCTTCGAGGCGGAGGTCAAGCTCCGCGCCAAGATCAAGTCGGCGATGACCTACCCGGTGGTCGTCTTCGTCATGGCCATCCTGGCCGTCATCGGCATGCTGATCTTCATCGTCCCCGTCTTCACCGGGATGTTCGCCGATCTGGGCGCGGACCTGCCGACCCCGACGAAGGTCCTTGTCGGGCTGAGCAGCGTCATGACGAAGGGAGCCCCGGTCCTCCTCGTCCTGGGCGTCGCCGGGGCCGTGGCCTGGAGCAGGTACAAGACGCATGCGCGGGTGCGGGACGTCGTCGACCCCCTCAAGCTGAAGCTGCCGGTGTTCGGCAACCTCTTCCGCAAAGTGGCCATCAGCCGTTTCACGCGTAACCTCGGGACGATGGTCGCCTGCGGCGTCCCCATCCTCCAGAGTCTCGAGATCGTCGGCCAGGCTGCCGGCAACGTCGTCATCCAACGGGCGACGGACGACGTCGCCGAGTCCGTCCGGCAGGGGCGCACGATCTCCGGACCGCTGGCGCAGCACCCGGTGTTCCCCGCGATGGTCGTGCAGATGCTTGCCGTCGGAGAGGACACGGGCGCCGTGGACTCGATGCTCCACAAGATCAGCGACTTCTACGACCAGGAGGTCGAGTCGACGACGGAGGCGCTGACCTCGCTCATCGAGCCGCTCATGATCGCCGTCCTGGGCTCGGTCATCGGCGCCATGATCGTCGCCCTCTACATGCCGATCTTCACGGTCTTCAACGCCATCCAATAGTGACAAGCCTACTCACCCGAGACCCCGTCACGTGATCCGTGACGGGGTCGCCGTGCGTCCACCGGCGCCGTCCGTCTATTGGCGTCGTCCGCCCGTAGCACGGCCGAGAAGGAGCTGCGGCGGCCGGACCACTGGGATGCGCCGTCCGGGTGACCCAGCCAGGGCCGCGGGGTGAGTGCTCAAGGCGGTTCAGCTGGCGCCGATGTCAGGGGTACCACCGAGTCGGAGCGCACAGGGCGCGGGTTCACCAGCGACTCACCACCAATCCCCGAAGGGACACCGCCATGCTGGCTCGCATCCAGAAGTCGATCCGCGAGAAGGACGCCGGCTTCACGCTCATCGAGCTCCTCGTCGTCATGATCATCATCGGCATCCTCGCCGCCATCGCCATCCCGGTCTTCCTGTCCCAGCGCGAGAAGGCCCGGGACACGGCCACCAAGGCGGACGTCTCGACGGTGGGCAAGGAGATCGCTGCCTACTACGTCGACGGGACCTCTCCCATCACTGTCACGACGACCGCCGCCAACGCCGCGACGCCCGCGTACACGATCTCCACGACGGGGGCTGGTGGGGCGCAGCTGAGCACCGGCTCCCTCAGCAAGGGCACCGTGCTCGCCAACGTGACGGGCACCGGCGCGACCGACTGGTGCGTCGCCTTCACCAACGCCGACGGCAGCGCGGCGAACAAGACCTGGAAGTTCAACAAGGGCGGGCTCTCGGCCGGTCAGTGCTGACTCTCGACCACTGACGGGGGGCTGTGGACGTCACAGCCCCCCGTCGTCACGCCCATGCCGTGGTCGCCGACGTAACACCGGTCAGTCCGGCAGCGAAAGGGAGTCGATGATGGCTTGCCCCAAGGACGAGGGCTTCACGCTCATCGAGGTCGTCGTGGCCGCTGTCGTCCTCAGCATCATGGCTGCCGCCACGGCGGTCGTCCTCGTGCAGTCCCTCGACCTGACGCGCGACAACGCCCAGCGCGTCCAGGCGGCGTCCGTCGCGCGGACCCAGCTCGAGGCCGTGCGAAGCGCGAGCGCGACGACCGTGGCCAACGGCAGCTCGGTCGTCGGCACCAGCACGCTCCAGGGCACGACCTACTCCGTCACCCAGACCGTCACCCCGTTGGCGGCCGCCACCGGCGCCGCCTGCGCCGCCGGCAACGGCGACCTCGCCTACAAGCGCGTCAGCGTCAGCGTCATCTGGCCCGACATGGGCACCACCGCCCCTGTCCGCGCGGACACCCTCGTCGCCCTGACCCCCGCCGAGCGGGCCGCCGCCTCGACCCGCGGTGCGGTCGCGGTGCAGGTGCAGACCCTCGACGGCGCGGCCACCGCGCCCCTCGACGGGGTGACGGTCACCCTCGGCAGCCAGTCCCAGTCCAGCGGCACGGACGGCTGCGTGGTGTTCGACTCCCTCACGCCCGGCTCGTACACGCTGTCGGCCGGACGCACCGGCTACGTCGACGTGGACGGCAGGCCCGCCTCCACGAGCACGGTGGTCGTCAGCGCCGGCACGACGACGCAGCCGGCGACCGTCCTGCTCGCCCCGGCGGGGGCCCTGGCCGTCACGCTCACCGCTCCTGCGGGCTTCACCGTCCAGCCGACGACCGCTCCGGCGTCCTTGACGCTCGACACGGCCCGTTTCGCCCCCCAGACCTACCGCTCCTTCGACGACTGCGACGGCAACGCGGCCGCGCCGGTGGGCTGCCTCACCGGCTCACCGCGCACCGCAGCACAGCTCTTCCCCGCGACGTACCTCGTCAGCGCCGGCGGGTGCGGTGTCGCCCCGCCCTCCGGCACGCCGGTGTCAGCGGTCGTCACGTCGGGGCGGACTACGCCCGTCCAGGTGGCTCTCGCGCCCGTGACCGTCCGGCTCAAGGCCGGCACCGCGGGCAGCAGCACGGTCACCGTGACGAGCCAGCCGCTCAACGGGTGCACCGCGGCCGTCCACACCCTCACCGGCGTGAGGACGACGGGCAGCGGCGTGGCCCTGCCCGTGGGCACCTGGACCTTCGCCCGGTCGGGCGGGACCTCGACGACCGTCACCCTCGGGACGACGACGACCACGCAGGTGGAGCTGTGAGGCAGGACCCTGGCCGCCCGCTCGCCCGGACCGGCTCCGTCGACCGCCGCGGCGACGACGGAGTGACGCTGGTCGAGCTGGTCGTCGGCATGGCCCTCGCCGGCCTGCTACTCATCACGGTCGCGGGCGTCTACACCTCCGGGCTGCGGACCGCGTCCACCGTGATGGCGAAGACGTCGACGACGGCGGACGCCGCCTTCGCGACCGACGTCATCTCGCGCCGGCTGCGCGTGGCCGTCACGCCGAACGCCACCGACGCAGCGCTGGTCGTGGCGCAGGCGGACAAGCTCAGCTTCTACGCCAGCGTCGCCACGAGCCCGTCGGCCACGGTCGACCCCGTGCCCACGCTGGTCGCCTACGCGTACGACGCCTCGAGCGGCTGCCTCACCGAGACGTTGACGCCTGGGTCCGGTGCGGCGGCGCCGTACACGTGGACCACCGGGGCCAGGACCACGTGCCTGGTGCGGGGGTCCGTCAGCGGTGGTGGCTCGTCGATCTTCACCTACTACGCGGGTGCGACCGGGTCGACCACGACCGCCACGGCGTCCGCGGTGCGCTCGGTGGGCGTCTCGTTGGCCGTCACCCAGACGTCCGGCGCCGGTACCGCCACGACACGGGACAGCACGCGGGTCGTGCTCGAGAACCTGGGACTGTGAGCACGATGCGCCGCTTCGACCCCCGCCGAGACGAGTCCGGCTACGCCCTCGTCGCCGTGCTGCTGACGATGCTCGGCCTCGCGCTCTTCGCGATGCTGGCGATGACCACGGCCGTCCGAGCCGCGGTCCCTAGCCGCTCCGTGGGCGACGTCGTCACCGCGACCGCCGCGGCGCAGGCCGGCATCGAGGAGTACGTCGCCCGGCTCGCCGAGAACTCGACGTACTACAACGTCAACGGCACCGGGGACGACGCGAGCAATAAGGCATTCGTCGTGCGACGGGACGGCAGCAGCTACGGCGACGGCCGAGACCCCCGTGGCGTGCAAGTACCGGGCTCCGGGACGCAGGGCGCCTACTTCCGGTACCAGCTCCTCACCTCGCCCACTGAGACAAGCCGCGGCGGCACCATCCGCCTGCGCGTCACCGGGACCACCACGTCCACGGCCACCCGGCCCGCCGAGAGCCGGACGCTCACGGCGACGCTGCAGCAGCCGGGCTTCCTCCAGTACATCTACGTGACGGACGTCGAGGCGGTCGACCCGAGCCTCTACAACACGGCCACCGTGAGCGCTGCGGTCAACGGCTCGGGCACGCGCTACACCAACGGGGGGAGCCCGGCTTTCGTGGCCTACGCCGACCCCTCGGCCGTCCTCACCACCTGCGCCAAGCGCTACTACGAGGGGCGGAACGCCCCGACCTACCAGTCGTCCGCGAGCCTTCCCTACTGGGAGCAGCGTTACGACTACTCCAACCAGGCGTGGAGGCCGACCGGCGGCCTCACCAAGAGCTCGGACTACGGCAAGAAGATCACCTTTGCCTGCCAGAACATCCAGTTCGGCGGTGGTGACGTCATCACCGGGGCTCTGCACTCGAACGATGCCCTGCTCATCGGGTCGAGCGGAACGGTGACCTTCCAGAGCCCGCAGACGGAGTCGAGCTGGGCGGACAGCGCGACGCCCGCGCCTGCCGCTGGCCGGCGATACTGGGGAGCCGGCACGCCGATCGGGACGTCGCCGGTCTACGCGCCACCGCTCTCCCTGCCGAAGACGAACGACGACCTCCGTTCTTACGCGGGGGCCGACGGCACCGGATGCACGTACACCGGTGAGACCCGTATCACCTTCGTGGGCGCCTCGATGAAGGTCCTCAGCCCTGGCACGACGTCGACCCAGTCTGGCTGCCTCAGCACGGCCAACCGGGCCAACGAGCAGACCGTCCCGATCCCGTCGGTGATCTACGTCAAGGACTCGACGGCAACCTGTGCGTTCGCCCTCGGCTACCCACGTAGCGGTGAGGACACGAGCGGGACGACGACGCAGTACGACTGCAAGTCCGGTACGGCCTTCGTCCAGGGCGAGGTGAAGGGCCAGGTGACGGTCGCCACCGAGCGGGACATCGTCGTGACCGGTGACCTGACGTACGCGTCGGGCCTCACGGGCAGCGACGTCGTCGGCCTCATCCCCAACAACTTCGTCTGGGTCTACAACCCCGTAAACGCCTCGGGTAACGCCCTCGCCGGGTACGGCGGGCCGGTTACGATCCAGGCCGCCATCCTCAGCCTCCAGCACAGCTTCCTCGTGCAGAACTGGGCCGAGGGCGCACGACGGGGGAACCTCACCGTGGACGGTGTCATCGCGCAGAAGTACCGCGGAGCCGTCGGGACCTCAGGCAGCCCGGGCACCGGCTTCACGAAGGCCTACAGCTACGACGAACGACTGCGCTACCTGCCGCCCCCGTACTTCTTGACGCCCGAGTCCACCCCGTGGTCGGCCGTCAGGGTGACCGACGGGTGAGGCCACGGGCATGACCACCGTCCTCGTCCTCGCCTGCGGCCTCCTCGGCCTGCTCGTCGGGTCCTTCCTCAACGTCGTCGTCCACCGGGTGCCGGCGGGGGAGTCCGTCGTCGCGCCGCCGAGCGCGTGCCCGCGGTGCGGGCACCGGCTCCGATCCCGCGACAACGTGCCCGTCCTGTCGTGGCTCGTCCTCCGGGGGCGGTGCCGCGACTGCCGGGCGCCCATCAGCGTGCGGTACCCGCTCGTCGAGCTCGGCACCGCCGTGCTGCTCGCGCTGACGGCCTGGCACCTCGGGTGGAGCCCGGTCCTCCCGGCGTTCCTCTACCTCGGGTGCGTCGCCGTCGCGCTCGCCGCCATCGACCTCGACACGCACCGGCTGCCGGACGCGATCGTGCTGCCGTCGTACGTCGTCGGCGCCGTGCTGCTGCTCGTCGCCGCCGCCGCGACGGGGGAGTGGGACGCGCTCGTCCGGGCCGCCGTCGGCGGGGCGGGGCTGTGGCTCCTCTACTTCGGCGTCGCCGTCGCGCGGCCGGGCGGCATGGGCTTCGGGGACGTCAAGCTCGCCGGGCTCCTCGGCATGCACCTCGCCTTCCTCGGCTGGGCCGAGCTGGCGGCCGGCGCCTTCGCCGGCTTCCTCGTCGGCGGCGTCGTCGGCGTGGCCCTCCTCGCCACGCGACGGGCGGGGCGCAAGACCGCCGTCCCCTACGGCCCCTCGATGCTCGTCGGCGCCGCGCTCGGCGTCGCCGTGGGGGCTCCCGTCGCCGGCGCCTACCTCGGCCTCATGGGCCTGCAGGGCTGAGGCGCAGCGCTTCCCGACGACCGGCGCACGACTTCACCCGGAGGGCTCAAGGCCGTCGGGGCGGTGCCGATGACACAGGCGTGGAGCGGCCCGCCGGCCGCCGCCCGCTCGCCGGGACCGTCGTCGTCATCCAGGAGGTGCCGTGGCCCGCACCAGCATCGGGCTCGACATCGGCACGTCGGGCGTCCGCGCCGCCGAGGTCGCCCACACCCGCAGCGGCCCCGTGCTCGAGCGCTTCGCCAGCGTCGCACTCCCGCACGGCGCCGTCCGCGACGGCGACGTCCTCGACGGCTCTGCCGTCGCCGCGGCCGTCGCCGAGCTGTGGCAGACCGGCCGCTTCCGCTCGAAGAAGGCCGTCGTCGGCGTCGCCTCGCAGAAGGTCGTCGTCCGCAGCGTCGACCTCCCCAAGATGCCGCCCGAGGACCTGCGCCGCGCCCTCCCGTTCCAGGTGCAGGACGTCCTGCCCATGCCGGTCGACCAGGCCGTGCTCGACTTCCACCCCGTCGAGGAGCGGACGAGCGGCGGCCAGACGACCCTGCGCGGCCTCCTCGTCGCCGCCGCCGAGGACTCCGTCATGTCGCGCGTCGAGGCCGTCCGCAAGGGCGGCGTCCGCGTCACGGGCGTGGACCTCGCCCCCTTCGCCCTGCTGCGGGCCCTCGCGACGCCCGGGTCGGGCGACGGCGCCGAGGCCGTCGTCGACGTCGGCGCCCGCGTCACCAACGTCCTCGTCCACTCCGCCGGCGCCCCGCGCTTCGTCCGCGTCCTCCTCGGCGGCGGCGACCGGGTCGTCGACGAGCTCGTGACCTCCGGCCTCGACCCCGACGACGCGCGGCGCCTGCTGCGCGACGAGGGCGTCCGCCCGCCGGCCGGCGGCAGCTCGGACCCCCGCTCGTCAGAGGTGACCGTCCGGGCCGCCGAGCGGCTCGCCGACGGCGTCCGCGGCTCGCTCGACTACTACTCGGCCACCCAGGGCGGCGACCCGCTGCGCGGCGTCGTCCTCGTCGGCGGCACCGCGCTCGTGCCCGGCTTCGTCGACCTGCTCTCCGAGGTCGTCGGCCTGCCGGTGCGCCGTGGCGACGCGCTCGCCCACCTCGTCGTCGGCCGCGGCGGTACCGCCGAGGGCCCCGACCGTGACGTCGCCGTCCTCGCCGGCGTGCCCGTCGGCCTCGCTCTCGGAGGTGCCGCGTGACCTCGCCCAGCCCCTTCGCGGCCTCCGGCTCGCCCGCCGGCGGCTTCGGCCTCCCCGGCCAGCGCAAGCACGAGGACGACGACGTCGAGGTCGTCCTCCTGCCGGGCCTGCCTCGGGTGGACCTCATGCCGGCGTCCGTCGCCAGCGCCGACTCCTTCCGCCGGGTGCAGGTCGGCCTGGCCGCCGCCCTGGGGCTCGTCGTCGTCGGCGCGGCCGCGGCGACCGTCCTCGCCGGGTCCCAGGTGACCCACGCCGAGGGCGAGCTGGCGGCCGAGCAGGCGCGGACCACGAGCCTCCAGCAGCAGGAGGCCCAGTACGCCGACGTGCCGCTCGTCCAGGCGCAGCTCGACGCGCTGACGACCGCCCGGACGGCCGCCCTCGGCGACGAGGTGCTCTGGTACCGCTACTCCGCCCACCTGTCCGGTGCGCTCCCGCAGTCCATGCGCCTCACGTCCCTGCAGATGTCGTCGACACCGGCGGCCGTGGACCCGGCGACGGAAGTCGCGACGGCCTCGACCGACGCCCCCGTGGGCTCGATGACCCTTGCGCTCGACGGCTCGACGGTGCCGGACTCCGCCGCTCTCCTCGACGTCCTCGACGCCACCCCGGGCCTCGCCGGCCCGTGGGCCGACAGCACGACCGTCGACCCGACGACCGGGGACACGACCGTGGCCGCCCACGTCGACGTCAGCCGCGCCGCCCTCTCGGGGCGCTGGACGCAGCCCGACCCGGCCGCCGCCCCGGCAGCCCCGGTGGCCACCGGCACGACCGAGCCCGTCGCGGCCACGACGACCACCGACGAAGGACGCTGACATGCAGCTCACCCGCACCCGGCTGTGGGTCGGCGGCGCCGCTCTCGCCGCCCTGGCGCTGACCACCGGCTCGTGGTTCGGCCTCGTGGCCCCGCGGCACGACGAGGCCGCTGCGCTCCGCGAGCAGACGTCGTCCGTCGCCTCCCAGAACGACGTCCTCGAGACCCGGATCGCCGGGCTCGAGGCGCAGCTCGCCGAGCTGCCGGCCCGGCGTGCCGAGGCCGCGGCGCTCCGCGAGCAGCTGCCGGCGCAGGCGGACCTGCCCTCGTTGATCCGTCAGCTCTCGGCGCTCGCCGACCGCTCGGGGACCACCCTCGTCGGCGTGACGCCCACGGAGCCGACCGCCGCCGCCGCCGCGGCTCCTACGACGGCGGCCGACCCCGCTGCGGTCCCCGCAGACGCGGCGGCGCCGGTGGCGACGACCGACGGCACCGCTGCTGCTGAGCCCGGCGGACTGGAGACCGTGCCTGTCGCCGTCACCGCGACGGGGACCTTCGCGCAGGTGCAGGAACTCCTCCGTCTGGTGCAGACGGAGCTGCCGCGGGCGGTCCTCGTCAAGGACGCGTCCATGACCGCCGCCGACACCGGTGTCGACCTCGCCGTGACCGCCGACGTCTTCGTCCTGCCCCTCACAGCGCAGGAGGAGCAGCTCGCCCTCGCCGCGGCCCCCGCCGCCACGCCCGCCCCCACCGCCACCCCCGCGCCCGCCGCGGACGACGCCGCGACCGTCGACGCCGCCGGCACGAGCACCCAGGAGCCGATGTGACCACCGGGCAGAACGCCGCCCCGTCCTTCGGGACCCCCGGCGGCAACCCCTTCGCCGCCACCGCCGCGCCCGCCCCCGCGGTCGAGGTGTCGTCCCCGCGTCCCGCTCCCACCGGCGCCTCCGTCCTCGGCCCGCCCGTGAGCCCCGGCGTGCTGCCCGGCGGCGGCGCGCCCAGCCCCTTCCGTGCACCGGCCACGCCGCCCCCCGCGTCCTCCGTCGGCGCCTTCACGCCGACGACGAGCCCCTTCGGCGCGCCGACCGCGCCCTCGGCCTCGGCCGCGTCCCGTCCCGCCGCGCCCGCCGTCCCCACGGCGAGCTCGGCGGCGGGCACCTCGGCGACCCCCTCGCCCAGCCCCTTCGGCACCGCGGCGGCGCCGAGCCCCTTCGGCGCCCCCACGACCCCGGCGGCGGCGACGCCCTCGTCCTCGCCGGCCGGCGCCCCCCGCGCCACGACGGCGGTGCTGCCGGCGGCCCCGACGCCCCCCGCCGTCCCGGCGCCCCGGACCGGCTCCCCGTCGCTGCCCACGACCCCCGTGACGCCCGCGCTGGCCGCCGTCGGCGCCGCCCTGCCGACCGCCCCCGGCGCGCCCACCGGCGCCGCACGGGTCCCCGCGCCCGCCCCGACCACCACGGCGGCCGAGCAGCCGGGCAGCCGGCGCCGGCTCCTCGTCGTCGCCCTCGCGGGCGTCCTGCTCGCCGGCGGCGTCGGCGGGGCCCTGCTCCTCACCGCCCCCGCCGAGGAGCTGCCGGTCGCGGCGGTCGTCCCCGCCGCCGTCCCCGGGACCACCGGCGCCGCGGCGCCCGGCACCACCGACGTCGCGGCGGAGGCGCCGCTCCCCGAGACGCCCGTCGGCCGCGACCCCTTCGCCGGCGGGGCGGGCACGGCCGCCGGCACGACGCCGGTCACGACCACGCCCGTCGACGGCACGACGCCCACGACGGCGCCCGCCGCCACCACGCCCGTCACGACGACGCCCGCCGCCACCCCCGCACCGGCCGCGACGACCGCCCCCGTCGCGGGCTCGACGGCGCCCGCGGCGACCCCCGCCGCCACCGGCCTCCAGGTCACGTGGGACGAGGTCCGCGACGGCGACTGGTACGTCTTCACCGTCGTCGACGGCACGCAGGGCACGAAGGTCGCCGTCACGCAGGGCAGCGCCCTGGGCCTCGACGGCGCCGCCGCCGGCGTCACCTTCACCGGTGCCGGGACGGCGGCCGACGGCAGCGGCGGCGCCCTCGCCACCGCGGGTCTCGCGACGAGCACCGGTGTCCTGCAGCTCGAGCAGGGCAAGACGGTGACGATCGCCGCCGGCTGACCGGCGACGCCCCCGCGGGCCCCCGTCCCCGGGTGGGGACGGGGGCCTCCCGCGTCGGTGGGAGGATGCCGCCCATGCTGCGATGGCTGACGGCGGGGGAGTCCCACGGACCGGCGCTCGTGGGGGTCCTCGAGGGGCTCCCGGCCGACGTGGCGGTGACGACCTCGGACGTCCAGGCCGCGCTGGCGCGCCGTCGGCTCGGGCACGGCCGCGGCGCCCGGATGAAGTTCGAGGCCGACGCGGTGACCTTCCTCGGCGGCGTCCGGCACGGGCGCACCCAGGGCGGCCCCGTCGCCGTCCAGGTGGCGAACACCGAGTGGCCGAAGTGGGAGACGGTCATGGCCGCCGACCCCGTCGACGCCGACGAGCTCGCCGCCCAGAAGCGCGGCGCCCCCCTCACCCGGCCCCGGCCCGGCCACGCCGACCTCGCCGGCATGCAGAAGTACGGCTTCGACGAGGCCCGTCCCGTCCTCGAGCGCGCCAGCGCCCGCGAGACGGCCGCCCGGGTCGCGCTCGGCCAGGTCGCCGCGGCCTTCCTCGAGCAGGCCGCGGGCATCCGGCTCGTCAGCCACACCGTCGCGATCGGCACCGCCGGCTCGGCCGACGACGCCCCGCTGCCCACGCCCGAGGACGTCGCCGCGCTCGACGCCGACCCCGTGCGCAGCCTCGACCCCGCCGGCAGCGCGGCGATGGTCGCCGAGGTCGACGCCGCCCACAAGGACGGCGACACGCTCGGCGGCGTCGTCGAGGTGCTCGCCTACGGCCTGCCGCCCGGCCTCGGCAGCCACGTCCACTGGGACCGGCGCCTGGACTCCCGTCTGGCCGGCGCGCTCATGGGCATCCAGGCCATCAAGGGCGTCGAGGTCGGCGACGGCTTCCGCACCGCCGCCCGCCGCGGCTCGGCCGCCCACGACGAGATCGAGCGCGCCCCCGACGGCCTGCTGCGCCGCCGGACCGGCCGCGCGGGCGGCACCGAGGGCGGCATGAGCACGGGCGACGTCCTGCGCGTCCGCGCGGCCATGAAGCCCATCGCGACGGTGCCGCGGGCCCTCGCGACCGTCGACGTCGCCACCGGCGAGGACGCCCGGGCGCACCACCAGCGCTCGGACGTCTGCGCCGTCCCGGCCGCCGGGGTCGTCGCCGAGGCGATGGTGGCGCTCGTCCTCGCGGAGGCCCTGGTCGAGAAGTTCGGCGGGGACTCGGTGCCGGAGACGCGGCGCAACGTCGAGGGGTACCTCGCCGCGCTGCCGGAGGCGCTGCGCGCCGAGGTCGCCCGGGGCTGACCCCCTCGCCTCCCGCCGCAGCGCGTCGGGCGCCGACGGTCAAGGGGCCGTCCGGGTGTGCCGATGCCAGGGGAGACGCCCGACGGTCGGGCACAGCCGGAGGCGCCCCCGTGTCCAGCCGCCCGTCCACCGCCACAGCCCGCCCGACGGCGGCCGCGCTGCCCCGTCAGCGCGGCGCCGCCCCGGTCGGCGACCGGGGCGAGGTCCCGAGCGCCTCGCCCTCACCGGTCCCGACCCGCCGCGTCCTCGCCCCCACCCGCGACGACGCGCTCGTCGGTCTCCTCGTCGGCGTCCCCGCCGTCGCGCTGTCCGCCCTCGTCGGCTCTGCCGGCGGCGCGCTCGACGCGACGACGCCCGCGACCGCCGCCCTCGGCGCCGGGGTCCCCACCCCGCTCGCGGCCGGGGCCGGAGGGGCCGTCCTCCACGGCCTCGCCGTCGCGGCCCTCGTGGCCGCCGCCGTCCGGGGCCACCGGCTCCTGGCGCGGCGCCGCCCCCCGGCCGTCGCCCTGGCGGTGCCCCCGCTCGTCGCCGCGCCCGTCGTCGGGCTGCTCGCGGCCGACCCCGTCCTCGCCCTGCTGGCCGGCCTCCTCGCCGCCGCAGCGCTCGCCGGCCGCGCCGCCGTCGCCGGGGCGCTCGTCGGCCTCGCGGTCCTCGTCGCGCCGGTGCCGGGCGCCGTCGTGGCGCTGCTCGTGGCAGCACGGCACGGGCGCCGCGCGTCCGTCCGCCGGACGGCCACCGCCGTCCTGGTCCCGCCCGCCGTCGCCCTGGCGGTCCGGGCGGTCGTCGTCGGCCTGGCCTCGCGAGGGGCGGCCCCGGCGCCCGCGCCCGTCGACCAGCTCGGCCCGCTGGCGGCCGCCGCCGGGTTCCTGACCGCCCTCCTGCCGTCGCCCGCGACCGCCGGCGTCGTGCTGGCCGTGGTCCTCGCCGTGGGCGCCGCGGTGGCCGTGGGCCGCGTGCGGCTCCTGCTCGCGGGGGCGGCCGCCACCAGCGGGCTCGCCGCGGGGCTGCTCGCCGGCTGACCGGGTCAGCCGCGGGGGAGGCCCGCCACGACCGCGTCGACGACCTCGTCGACGCGGCGCCCGTGCGTCGCCACCTCGAGCGTCGCGACGGCCGCGTAGCCGGGGGCGCGCCGCGCGTGGACGTCCGCGAGGTCCGGCCGGGCCAGCATCGGCCGTCCCGGGTCGCCGCCGACCCGCTCGCGCGCGGCGGCGAGGTCGACGACGAGGTGCACGACGGACGACCCCGGACGGCGCTGCGGCAGCGCCGCCAGCGCCGCCGCCGTGCCCGGGTGCTCGACCGCGCCCCCGCCCAGGGCGAGCACGCCGTCGGACGACGTCAGCAGGTCCACGACCGCCTCGTGCTCGGCCCGGCGGAAGAACGCCTCGCCGTCGGTGGCGAAGACCTCGGCGACCGGGCGCCCCAGGCGCTCGACGAGGACGTGGTCGGCGTCGGCGAACGGCACGTCCAGGCGTCGGGCCAGGGCGCGGCCGACGGTGGTCTTGCCGGCCCCGAGGAAGCCGACGAGGACGATCACTCGTCCCCGGCCGGCCCGTCGGGCGACGACCCCGTGACGGGCGCCGCGGCCTGCGCGAGGTGGCGCAGCGCCAGCTCGTAGCCCGACGTCCCGAGCCCGGCGACGACGCCGGTCGCCACGGGGGAGACGAGGCTCGTGCGCCGGAAGTCCTCGCGCGCGTGGACGTTCGACAGGTGCACCTCGACGAGCGGGGCGGTGAGCATCGCGCACGCGTCCCGGACGGCCACGGACGTGTGGGTCCACGCCGCGGGGTTGAGCACGACGGGCGCCGCGGCGTCCGCCGCCTCGTGCAGCCACCCGAGCAGCTCGTGCTCCGCGTCGGTCTGCCGGACCTCGACCTCGAGCCCCAGCTCGCCCCCCAGCGCCACGAGCCGCTCCGCGAGCTGGGCGTACGTCGTCGTGCCGTAGACGCCCGGCTCCCGGACGCCCAGGCGTCCGAGGTTGGGGCCGTTCAGGACGAGCACGCGCACGTCTCCACCTCCGCCGCAGGGCCCCTCGTGGGCCGCGGCGATGTTCCCACAGCCGTGCTCCCCGCCACGCTGCAGGAGTTGGTCGCCGGCACCGCGCGGAGGTGCAGGTCAGCGACCCGGAGCCCGGCGGACCTCCGACCAACTCCTGCTGTCCCGCGCCCGGCGCCCGTCGACGAGGTCGACCACGGCCCGGACGTCCGCGGCGACGCGGGCGGGGTCGCTCATCACCAGCTCCCACGGGAAACGCAGGACGAGGAAGCCGGTGGCGACGAGGGCGTTGTACCGACGGCAGTCCGCGGCGAGTGCCGACCGCGAGCCGTGCCAGGCGAGGCTGTCGGCCTCGAGGGCCAGCCGACGGCCGAGGTCGACGAGGTCCGGCCGCACCCACCCGTGGCCGGGCGTCCGGACCTCCACCTGCGGCACGAAGTCCCCGGCGCCTCCCTCGAGGACCGCGGCGCGCAGCGCCGACTCGAAGGGGTTGGCACTCCGCCCGTCCGCGGCGGCGGCCACGGTGGTCGCCCGCGCACGTCCCCGGGCGGGGGACACGACGGCGGCGGCGACGAGGTCGCCGCGGGTGACGAGACCTCGGCGGAGGAAGCCGTCGGCCACGGCGAGGCCCTCGGCGAACGGCAGGCTCCGGACGCAGTCGAGGGTCGTGCGCAGCGGGGACGTGACACGCCCGTCGACGACGTCGTCCGGCCGGAGCGTCGACCAGTGCAGCCGCACGCCGGGCGCCGACCGGCGCGAGGCCGTGGGCGGGACGGTGACGGACACCTCCTGCTCACGGACCAGGGGGTCGACCAGCCACAGCCGCGCGGCGCTCGCGTGGGAGACCACGCCGCGCACGCCCGCGGCGGCCAGCAGCGGCGAGGGGGCGGCCGGCAGCCCGTACACGCCGTACGCCAGCCGGCACACCTCACCGCCCGCGACGGCGCGGTCGAGGGCCGCGCGGCCGTGGCGGGCACGCAGGGCCCCCGCGGTGGCGGTGCCACCCCGCCGGGCGAGGTCGTCGAGGAGGGCCGCCACGCCGCCGTCGGTCATCCGACGAGGTTCCCGGCGCCCGACGACTCGTGGGACGCCCGTCCACAGGTGCCGTACGACAGGCGTCGGTCCGACGCACGCGGCGTCGCTGCAGGTCAGCAGGCCGTGGGCCCGCGGGCGAGCCACCAACTCCTGTCGCCCGGCGGGCGAGAGCGGGAGGGCCTCCGGGCGCTGGCTAGGGTCGGCGGGTGAGCGGGACGACGCGGATCTCTGTGGCCGGGGAGCAGCCCTACGACGTGCTGGTGGGGCGGGGCCTGCTCGGCGAGCTGCCGGGGATGCTCGGCGACCGGGTGCGGAAGGTCCTCGTCGTGCACCCGCGGGCGCTGCGGGCCACGGCCGAGGCGGTCCGCGAGGACCTCGTCGCCGCCGGGTACGAGGCCGTCGCCGCGGAGGTGCCCGACGACGAGGACGCCAAGACCGCGCAGGTGGCCGCCTTCCTCTGGGGCGTCCTCGGGCAGTCGTCCTTCACCCGCAGCGACGCGGTCGTCGCCGTCGGCGGCGGGACCGTCACCGACCTCGCGGGCTTCGTCGCCGCCACCTGGCTGCGGGGCGTCAAGGTCGTCCACGTCCCCACGACCCTGCTGGCCATGGTCGACGCCGCCGTCGGCGGCAAGACGGGCATCAACACCGCCGAGGGCAAGAACCTCGTCGGCGCCTTCCACCCGCCGGCGGGGGTCCTCTGCGACCTCGCCGCGCTGGAGACCCTGCCGACCAACGACCTCCTCGCCGGCATGGCCGAGGTGGTCAAGTGCGGCTTCATCAAGGACGAGCGGATCCTCGAGCTCGTCGAGGCGGACCCGCAGGCCGTCCGCGACCCCGCCGCCCCGGTCGTGCGCGAGCTCGTCGAGCGGGCGGTCCGGGTGAAGGCGGACGTCGTCGGCCGCGACCTCAAGGAGGCCGGCGAGCGGGAGGTCCTCAACTACGGCCACACGCTCGCCCACGCGGTCGAGCTCGTCGAGCGCTTCGCGTGGCGCCACGGCGCGGCCGTCAGCGTCGGCATGGTCTTCGCCGCCGAGCTGGCGGCCGTGGCCGGGCGTCTCGACGGCGCGGTCGTCGACCGGCACCGCAGCGTCCTCGGCTCGCTGGGGCTCCCGCTGACCTACCGCGGCGACCGCTGGCCGCAGCTGCTCGAGGCGATGGGCCGCGACAAGAAGACGCGCGGCGACCTGCTGCGCTTCGTCGTCCTCGACGACGTCGCCCGCCCCACCCGCCTCGAGGGCCCCGACCCCTCGCTGCTCGTCGCCGCGTACACCGCCGTCAGCCGCGACTGACCGGGGACAGCCCCGCGCCGGGCTGCCGACCGACGTGTCGCGTGCGACAGTCCGATGGTGACCGACACCACGACCGACCAGGCCGACCGGGCCCACGTCCGCACCACCGGCTACGCCCACGTGCGCCTCACCGTCCGCGACATCGCCCGCTCGCGGGCCTTCTACGACGACGTCTTCGGCTTCGACGTCGCCTACGAGCTGCCCGACGACGCCGACGAGCAGACGCGCGAGCAGCTCGGCTTCCTCTTCGGCGGCGTCATCTACGCCTTCGGCGGCGGCCTGCTCGGGCTGCGCCCGGTGGCGCCGGGCGACGACCGCTTCGACGAGGACCGGGTCGGCCTCGACCACGTGTCCTTCACGGTCCCGCAGCGGGACGCGCTCGACGAGGCCGTGGCCGTCCTGGACCGCCTCGGCGTCGCCCACGAGGGCGTCAAGGACCTCGACGGCTACGCGATCCTCGAGTTCCGCGACCCCGACGGGATCGCCCTGGAGCTCACCGCCCTCACCGGCTGACGGGGGAGGGCACGACGACGGCGCGCTACCCTGGGGCCGCTCCCGGGGTGGCGCGCCGTCGTCGTGCGCCCTGCCGGGCCCGCCGCGGCCGAGCCCGGCGGACGCCCGCACGCCCCCTCGACACGCGACGGACGGACTCCTGTGGCCTCGACGAACGACCTCAAGAACGGCACCGTGCTGAAGATCGACGGGCAGCTCTGGTCCGTCGTGGAGTTCCAGCACGTCAAGCCCGGAAAGGGCGGCGCCTTCGTCCGCACGAAGATGAAGAACGTCCTCTCCGGCAAGGTCGTCGACCGCACGTTCAACGCGGGCGCCAAGGTCGAGACGGCCACCGTCGACCGCCGCGACATGCAGTTCCTCTACCGCGACGGCGCGGACTTCGTGTGGATGGACCCCGACACCTTCGACCAGGTGACCATCGCTGAGGCCACGGTCGGCGACGCCGCCAACTTCCTCCTCGAGGGCGCGACCGCGCAGGTCGCCACGCACGAGGGCGAGCCCCTCTACGTCGAGATGCCGGCCTCGGTCGTCCTCGAGGTCACCTACACGGAGCCGGGCCTCCAGGGCGACCGCTCCACCGGCGGCACCAAGCCGGCCACCGTGGAGACCGGCTACCAGATCGCCGTCCCGCTGTTCCTCGAGACCGGCACGAAGGTCAAGGTGGACACCCGCTCGGGCGACTACCTGGGCCGCGTCAGCTGACGTGGGCGCCCGCAGCAAGGCCCGCAAGCGGGCGCTCGACGTCCTCTTCGAGTCCGAGCAGCGGGGCATGCCCCCGCTCGAGCTCCTGCAGCAGCGCCTCGCGTCGACCAACCCGGCCGACCCGGGCGCCGCGCCCATGCCGCAGTTCGCCGTCGAGCTGGTGGAGCTCGTCGTCGCGCACGCCGAGCGGGTCGACGAGGTCCTCGCGACCTACTCGCAGGGCTGGACCGTCGACCGGATGCCCGACGTCGACCGCGCCGTCCTCCGCCTCGGCGTCGCCGAGGTGCTGTGGGGCGACGTCGACGGCCCGGTGGCCGTGGACGAGGCCGTCGACCTGGCCCGCGAGCTGTCCACCGACGACTCGCCGGCCTTCGTCAACGGCGTCCTCGGACGGGTCCTGTCCATGAGGCCCGCGCTCATCGCCTGAGCCCCAGTGGCCCCGACCCTGGGCCGACCAGCAGCACGGACGACGACGGCGCCGTCCCCCGCGGGGGACGGCGCCGTCGTCGTGCGCGGCCGGCGGTCGAGGCTCAGACGTCCGGCAGCGCCACGGCGCGCCGGGCCTCCTCGTCGAGGACGTCCCAGCCGATGAGGCGCTCGGTGAGCGCCGACGGCGGCAGGTCGAAGATCACCGCGAGCGAGCGCAGGTCGTCGACCCGGATCGGCATCTCGTCGGTCTGCTCGTCGCCCCGCGCCTCGCGGATGTCGGCGAGGTAGCGCAGCAGCGGGCCCGACTGCTCCGTCGGGACCCGGCGCAGCGCCTCGAGGTCCAGGACGAGGCGGGGCGGCGGCAGCGCCGTCTCGCCGGGCGTGGTCTCCGGCAGCAGCGCCGTGACCGGGACGTCGTAGAACTCCGCGAGCTCCGCCAGGCGCTGCACCGTCACGGCGCGGTCCCCGCGCTCGTACGAGCCGACGACGACGGCCTTCCACTGGCCCTGCGACTTCGCCTCGACACCCTGCAGCGAGAGCCCCTGCCGGGTCCGGACGGACCGGAGCCGGTTGCCCAGCACCTTCGCGTACTCCGTTGCCACCTGATGCCCCTCTCACGACGGCCGGGCCGGCACTGGTGCGTCCCGTCCCCCCGGACCGTTCCCCAGGATCGTCACTCAGCGTCACCGGACCGTCAAGCGCTTCAGTGCCTCCGACCCCTCGGGTCGCCCGGACGGTGGACGTATCGCACCCGTCCGTGACGGGTGGTGCCCGACCGGGGAGTGATTGCGCCGGAAGGGTACTCGCTGTCCGGATCTGCCCCGCCCGCCCGTCGTCCGGAGCCTCCCGCCCCGTGCGCTAGCGTCGGGCGACCGACGTCCTTCTACCTCCGTCCCGAGAGGCGGGGAAGGAGTCGCCGCCATGGCGTCTGCCCGCCCGGTGCTCGAGACGGCCGAGATCGGCCGCATCCTCACCCGCATCGCCCACGAGGTGCTGGAGCGCAACCACGGCCCCGAGGACCTCGTCCTCCTGGGCATCCCGACGCGGGGGACCGAGCTCGCCCGCCGTGTCGCCGAACGGCTCGTCGCCGCCGAGCCGGGCGCCGGCCCGGTCGAGGACCTCTGGGGCTCCCTCGACGTCACGATGCACCGCGACGACCTCCGCCGCCGGCCCGTGCGCGCGCTCGGCCGCACCGCCGTCCCGGCCAGGGGCGTCGACGACCGCGTCGTCGTCCTCGTCGACGACGTCCTCGCCTCCGGCCGCACCGTCCGCGCGGCGCTCGACGCGCTGTCCGACCTCGGCCGCCCCCGCGCCGTGCGCCTCGCCGTCCTCGTGGACCGCGGCCACCGCCAGCTGCCGATCCGGGCCGACCACGTCGGCAAGAACCTCCCGACGGCGGCCGACGAGCAGGTCCGCGTGCTCCTGCGCGAGGTCGACGGGGTCGACGACGCCGTCGTGATCCGCGGCCCCGAGGACCGCGACGCGGGGGCGCGCCGCACCGGGGGAGGGACCCGCTGATGCGGCACCTCCTGTCCGCCGCCGACCTCGACCGCGCCGGCGCCCTGGCGCTGCTCGACGTCGCCGAGCAGATGGCCGCCACCCAGGTCCGCGAGATCAAGAAGCTGCCGACCCTGCGCGGCCGCACCGTCGTCAACCTCTTCTTCGAGGACTCGACCCGGACCCGGATCTCCTTCGAGGCCGCGGCCAAGCGGCTGTCCGCGGACGTCATCACCTTCTCCGCCAAGGGCTCCAGCGTCTCCAAGGGCGAGTCGCTCAAGGACACGGCGCTGACGCTGCAGGCCATGGGCGCCGACGCCGTCGTGCTGCGGCACCCGGCCTCCGGTGCGGCCCACCGTCTCGCGCACGCCGGCTGGTGCGACCTCACCGTGCTCAACGCCGGCGACGGCACGCACGAGCACCCCACCCAGGCGCTCCTCGACGCCTTCACGCTGCGCCGCCGCCTCCGGGCCGGCGGCTGGGCGGGCCCGGCCGACGGCGGCCTCGACGGCGTCCGGGTCGCCGTGGTCGGCGACGTCCTCCACAGCCGCGTCGCGCGCTCGAACGTCCTGCTGCTCACCACTCTCGGCGCCGAGGTGACGCTCGTCGCGCCGCCCACGCTGCTGCCCGTCGGCGTCGGGACGTGGCCGTGCGCGACGACGTTCGACCTCGACGCCGTCCTCCCGCACGTCGACGCCGTCATGGCGCTGCGGGTCCAGCGCGAGCGGATGGGCGGGGGCGGCTTCTTCCCCTCGGCCATGGAGTACGCGCGGCGCTTCGGCCTCGACGGGCGACGGCTGCGGCTGCTGCCCGACCACGCCCTCGTCATGCACCCCGGCCCGATGAACCGCGGCCTCGAGATCTCCGCGGAGGCCGCCGACGGTCCCCGCTCGACCGTCGTCGAGCAGGTGTCGAGCGGCGTCGCCGTCCGCATGGCCGCCCTGTACCTCCTGCTCGCCGGAGAGGACCCCGCATGAGCACCCCCACCCCGTCCCCGACCGCCGGGCCGGCCGGCCGCGACGTCGCCCCCGTGCTCGTCCGCGGCGCGGCGCTGCTCGGCGGCGCCCCGACCGACCTCCTCCTCGAGGGCGGTCTCGTCGCGCGCACCGGCCCCGGCGGCACGCTCGAGGCGCCCGCGGGCGCGGAGGTGCTCGACGGCGCCGGGCTCGTCGCCCTGCCCGGCCTCGTCGACCTCCACACGCACCTGCGCGAGCCCGGCCGCGAGGACGCCGAGACCGTCCGCACCGGGTCGCGGGCCGCGGCGCTCGGCGGGTACACGGCCGTGCACGCCATGGCCAACACCGACCCCGTCGCCGACACCGCCGGCGTCGTCGAGCAGGTGTGGCGGCTCGGCCGCGAGGTCGGCCTCGTCGACGTCCACCCCGTCGGCGCCGTGACCGTGGGTCTCGGCGGCGAGCGGCTGGCCGAGCTCGGGGCCATGGCGTCGTCGGCCGCGCGCGTCCGCGTCTTCAGCGACGACGGCCGCTGCGTCGCCGACCCCGTCCTCATGCGGCGGGCGCTGGAGTACGTGCGCTCGGTCGACGGCGTCGTCGCCCAGCACGCGCAGGACCCGCGCCTCACCGAGGGCGCGCAGATGCACGAGGGCGTCGTCTCCTCCGTGCTCGGGCTGCGCGGCTGGCCCGCGGTGGCCGAGGAGGCCGTCATCGCCCGGGACGTGCTGCTCGCCGACCACGTCGGCTCCCGGCTGCACGTCTGCCACCTCTCGACCGCCGGGTCCGTCGAGGTCGTCCGCTGGGCCAAGGCCCGCGGCGTCGACGTCACCGCCGAGGTGACGCCGCACCACCTCCTCCTCACCGACGAGCTGGTCCGCGGCTACGACCCCGTCTACAAGGTCAACCCGCCGCTGCGGACGCGCGCCGACGTCGAGGCGCTCCGCGAGGCCGTGGCCGACGGCACGGTCGACGTCGTCGCCACCGACCACGCGCCCCACCCGGTCGAGGACAAGGACTGCGAGTGGGCGGCCGCCGCCATGGGGATGACGGGGCTCGAGACCGCCCTGTCCGTCGTCCAGGAGGCGCTCGTCGAGACCGGCCTGCTCGGCTGGGCCGACGTCGCGCGCGTCATGTCGCAGGCGCCGGCGCGCATCGGCCGCCTGGGGCACCAGGGCCGCCCGCTCGAGGTCGGCGAGCCGGCCAACCTCGTGCTCGTCGACCCGGCGGCGCGCCGCGTCGTCGACCCGGCGCGGCACGCGACGCAGGGCCGCAACAGCCCCTTCCGCGGGCTCGAGCTGCCCGGCGCCGTCGTGGCCACGGTGCTGCGCGGCCGGCCGACCGTCGTCGGCGGTGCCCTCGTGGGCGACCCCGACGAGGACGGGCGGCCCGGGTGAGCGAGACCCAGGCGGGCATCCTCGTCCTCCTGGCGATCCCGGTGCTGTGGGCCCTCATGTGGTGGGGGTGGCGGCGCCGCCAGCGCCGGCAGGCCGGGGTCCCCGCGCCGCTGCCGGCCCCCGCCGACCCGGGGGAGGTGCTGCTCGAGCCGCGCGAGGGCGTCTACGTCAGCACGACGACCGAGGGCGACTGGCTCGACCGCGTCGTCGCCCACGGGCTCGGGCGGCGCAGCGCCTGCGAGGTGGGCGTCTTCGCGGACGGCGTCTCCGTCGCCCGCGACGGCGAGGACGTCCTGTGGGTGCCCGCGGGCACCCTGGTCCGGGTCCGCCGCGAGCGGGGGATGGCGGGCAAGTACGTCGACCGGGAGGGGCTCGTCGTCCTCACCTGGTCGCTGGGGGAGGACGCGCCGGGGGACGCGGACGGTGGCGGGACCGGCGGCGGCCTGCCGGTCGACACCGGCCTGCGCCTGCGGCGCGACGACGACGCCGACGCGCTGGTCGCGGCGCTGGCGGGGCTGCTGGCCCGCCGGGACGCACCCCCCGGGCCCCCGGGGCCCGCGGACGGCACGCACGAGGACGGACGAGAGCAGGGAGAGCAGAGGGCATGAGCGCGACGACAGCGGGCCGGGGCGCCCCCCACCACGTCGGGCACCTCGACGAGGTGACCGAGCACGAGCCGGCGACCCGCGTGGACGTCCCGGCGCCCGGCGGCGGCGAGGCGGTGCTCGTCCTCGAGGACGGCCGCGCCTTCACCGGCCGGGCGTACGGCGCCACGGGCACGACCGTCGGCGAGGCGGTCTTCTGCACCGCCATGACCGGGTACCAGGAGACCCTGACCGACCCGTCGTACCACCGGCAGGTCGTCGTCATGACGGCCCCGCACGTGGGCAACACGGGCGTCAACGACGAGGACGACGAGAGCGGCCGCATCTGGGTGTCGGGCTTCGTCGTCCGCGACCCGGCGCGGCGCCCGTCGAGCTGGCGCAGCCGGCGCAGCCTCGACGAGGAGCTGGCCGCCCAGGACGTCGTGGGCATCAGCGGGGTCGACACCCGGGCGCTGACCCGCCACCTGCGCGAGAGGGGCGCCATGCGCGTCGGCGTCTTCTCCGGCGACGCGCTCCGCGAGCCGACGACCGGCCGCCGCCTCGAGACGTCCGAGCTGCTCGTCCGCGTGCTCGACGCGCCGGCCATGCGCGGCGCCGACCTCGCCGGCGAGGTGACGACGCCCGAGCCGTACCTCGTCGAGGCGGAGGGCGAGCCGCGGACCGGCGCGGACGGGCGGCCGCTGACCGTCGTCGCGCTGGACCTCGGCATCAAGTCCCGGACGCCCTGGCACCTCGCGCGCCGCGGCGTCCGCACGCACGTGCTGCCGGCGACGTCGAGCACCGAGGACGTCCTCGCGCTGCAGCCGCACGGCGTCTTCTACTCCAACGGCCCCGGCGACCCGGCCGCGGCCGAGCACGAGGTCGGCGTGCTCCGCGACGTCCTCGCGCACCGGCTGCCGTTCTTCGGCATCTGCTACGGCAACCAGCTCCTCGGCCGCGCCCTCGGGCTCGGGACCTACAAGCTCACCTACGGCCACCGCGGGGTGAACCAGCCCGTCATCGACACGGCCACCGGCTCCGTCGAGATCACGGCGCACAACCACGGGTTCGCCGTCGACGCGCCCATCGGCGAGGAGTTCCCCACGGACTTCGGCCGGGCCGAGGTCAGCCACTGGTGCCTCAACGACCGGGTCGTCGAGGGCCTGCGGTGCCTCGACACGCCCGCCTTCAGCGTCCAGTACCACCCCGAGGCGGCGGCCGGCCCGCACGACGCCGGCTACCTCTTCGACCGCTTCTGCGACCTCATGGCCGCGCCGCGCACGACCCCCGACACCCCCAGCCCCTCCGCGCCGTCGCGCACCACCGAGGAGAACGCCTGATGCCCCGTCGCGACGACCTGCGCTCGGTCCTCGTCATCGGCTCCGGCCCGATCGTCATCGGCCAGGCCTGCGAGTTCGACTACTCCGGCACCCAGGCGTGCCGGGTGCTGCGCGAGGAGGGCCTGCGGGTCGTCCTCGTCAACTCCAACCCGGCCACGATCATGACGGACCCGGAGTTCGCCGACGCCACCTACGTCGAGCCGATCACCCCGGAGTTCGTCGAGAAGATCATCGAGGTCGAGCGGCCGGACGCCGTCCTCGCGACCCTCGGCGGGCAGACGGCGCTCAACACGGCCATCGCGCTGCACGACCGCGGCGTGCTGGAGAAGTACGGCGTCGAGCTCATCGGCGCGGACGTCGAGGCCATCCAGAAGGGCGAGGACCGCCAGGTCTTCAAGGAGATCGTCGCCCGCTGCGGCGCCGAGAGCGCCCGCAGCACGATGGCGCACACGCTCGAGGAGGCGCTGGTCGCCGCCGAGGAGCTGGGCTACCCCGTCGTCGTCCGGCCGTCCTTCACGATGGGCGGCCTCGGCTCCGGCTTCGCGCACGACGCCGCCGAGCTCGAGCGCTTCGCGGGCGCCGGCCTGCGGGCCAGCCCCACCAGCTCGGTCCTCCTCGAGGAGTCGATCCTCGGGTGGAAGGAGTACGAGCTCGAGCTCATGCGCGACGGCAAGGACAACGTCGTCGTCGTCTGCTCCATCGAGAACCTCGACCCGATGGGCGTCCACACCGGCGACTCGATCACCGTCGCGCCGGCGATGACGCTCACCGACCGCGAGTACCAGCACATGCGGGACGTGGCCATCGCCGTCATCCGCGAGGTCGGCGTCGACACCGGCGGCTGCAACATCCAGTTCGCCGTCGACCCGCGCGACGGGCGCATGGTCGTCATCGAGATGAACCCGCGCGTCTCGCGCAGCTCGGCGCTGGCGTCGAAGGCGACGGGCTTCCCCATCGCCAAGATCGCCGCGCGGCTGGCCGTCGGCTACACGCTCGACGAGATCCCCAACGACATCACGCGCACGACGCCGGCGAGCTTCGAGCCCGCGCTCGACTACGTCGTCGTCAAGGTGCCCCGCTTCGCCTTCGAGAAGTTCCCGGCGGCCGACGCGTCGCTGACGACGACGATGAAGAGCGTCGGCGAGGCCATGGCCATCGGCCGCAGCTTCCCCGAGGCGCTGCAGAAGGCGCTGCGCTCGCTGGAGAAGCGCGGCTCCTCCTTCCACTGGGACGGCGCCCCGGCCGGCCCCGAGGAGCTCGACTCGCTCATGGCCCAGGTGGCCGTGCCGACGGACGGGCGCATCGTCGCCGTCCAGCAGGCGCTGCGGGCCGGCGTCGGGGTCGACGTGCTCCACGAGGCGACGGGCATCGACCCGTGGTTCCTCGAGGAGATGGCCGGGATCGAGGAGGTCGCGGCCGAGGTGGCGGCCTCGCCCGAGCTGACGGTCGACCTGCTCCGGCGCGCCAAGCGGGCCGGGTTCTCCGACGCCCAGCTCGGCGCGCTGCGCTCGATGCCCGAGGACGTCGTCCGCGGCGTGCGGCACGCGCTGGGCGTGCGGCCGGTCTACAAGACGGTCGACACCTGCGCGGCGGAGTTCGCCTCCGCCACGCCGTACCACTACTCGAGCTACGACGAGGAGGACGAGGTCGCCCCCAGCGACCGCCGCAAGGTCCTCATCCTCGGCTCGGGCCCCAACCGCATCGGCCAGGGCGTCGAGTTCGACTACTCCTGCGTCCACGCGGCCTTCGCCCTGCGCGACGCCGGCTACGAGACCGTCATGGTCAACTGCAACCCCGAGACGGTGTCGACCGACTACGACACCTCCGACCGCCTGTACTTCGAGCCGCTGACCCTCGAGGACGTCCTCGAGGTCGTCGCCGCCGAGCAGCGCAGCGGCGAGGTCGTCGGCGTCGTCGTCCAGCTCGGCGGCCAGACCCCGCTCGGCCTGGCCCGCGGGCTCGAGGAGGCCGGCGTCCCGGTCGTCGGGACGTCGCCGTCGGCCATCGACCTCGCCGAGGACCGCGGCGCCTTCGGGCGCGTCCTCGCCGCCGCGGGGCTGTCCTCGCCGCGGTGGGGCACGGCGGCGTCGGCCAAGGAGGCCGTGGCCGTCGCCGAGGACATCGGCTACCCCGTCCTCGTCCGCCCGTCCTTCGTCCTCGGCGGGCGCGGCATGGAGATCGTCTACGACCGCGAGACGCTCGCCGGGTACGTGGCCCGCGCCCGCGCCACCGGCGTCGTCGTCAGCCCGGACCACCCGCTCCTCGTGGACCGGTTCCTCGAGGACGCGATCGAGATCGACGTCGACGCGCTCTTCGACGGCGAGGAGATGTACCTCGGCGGCGTCATGGAGCACATCGAGGAGGCCGGGGTGCACTCCGGCGACTCGGCGTGCGTCCTGCCGCCCGCGACGCTCGGCCGCCGCGAGGTGGAGCGGGTCCGCCGGCACACCGAGGCCATCGCCCGGGGGATCGGCGTCCGCGGGCTGCTCAACGTGCAGTTCGCCCTCGCCGGCGACGTCCTCCACGTCCTCGAGGCGAACCCGCGCGCCAGCCGTACGGTGCCGTTCGTCGCCAAGGCGACGGGCGTGCAGGTCGCGAAGGCCTGCGCCCGCGTCATGCTCGGCGCGACGATCGCGGAGCTGCGCGAGGAGGGGCTCCTGCCCCGCGAGGGCGACGGCGGCTCGCTGCCGCTGGGCGCGCCGGTCGCCGTCAAGGAGGCGGTCCTGCCCTTCAAGCGCTTCCGCACCCCGGCGGGCGACGTCGTCGACTCCCTGCTCGGCCCGGAGATGCGCTCGACGGGCGAGGTCATGGGCATCGACGTCGACGTGCCGACGGCCTTCGCCAAGTCGCAGACCGCCGCCTACGGGGGCCTGCCGACGAGCGGTCGGGTCTTCGTCTCGGTCTCCGACCGCGACAAGCGCGCGCTCGTCCTGCCGGTCAAGCGGCTCGTCGAGCTCGGCTTCGAGGTGCTCGCGACCGAGGGGACCGCGGAGGTGCTGCAGCGCAACGGCATCCGCAGCACCGTCGTCCGCAAGCACAGCGCCGGCCCGGGCCCGTCGGTGGACGGCGCCCCGGGGGAGCCCACGGTCGTCCAGCGGATCCTCGCCGGGGACGTCGACGTCGTCGTCAACACGCCCTCGGGGACGGCGGCGCGGGCCGACGGCTACGAGATCCGCGCGGCCACGACGGCGATGGACAAGCCGATCATCACGACGGTGCAGCAGCTGTCCGCGGCCGTCCAGGGCATCGACGCCGCCCGCGGCGGCGAGGTCCGCGTCCGCAGCCTCCAGGAGCACGCCCGCGGCCTGCACGCCGTGTGGGGCGGCCGGGCGGACGCCGCGCCGGCGGCGCCGTGAGCGTCGTCGGCGGCGGGGCCCCGGAGCCGCTCGGGGTCGTGACGCCGGGCGCGGCGGGCGACCCGGCGGACCTCGTCGACCCGGCGGACGAGGCCGGCCCGTCCGCGGGCGCCGTCCTCGTCGACGCCCCGGTGCTCTCCGCGGGCCCCGACGGCGCGTGCACCCGTCTCGTCGTCCACGCGCCCGCGGCGGCCGCCGCGGCCCGGCCGGGCCAGTTCGCCGCGTGCTCGACGGGCGACTCCGGGATGCTCCTGCGCCGCTCGTTCTCGATCGCCGCGGCCGACCCGGCCGCGGGCACGCTCGACCTCGTCGTCGCCGTGGCCGGCGCGGGGACGGCGCGCGTCGCGGCCCTCCGCGAGGGGGACCGCCTGTCGGTGGTCGCCCCCCTCGGCCGCCCGTACGCGCTGCCACCCGCGGGCGAGGGCGTCGTCCTCGTCGGCGGCGGCTACGGCGCCGCGCCGCTGGCCTGGGTCGGCCGCCTCCTGCGGCGGCGGGGGAGCCGGGTCGACCTCGTCGTCGGGGCCGCCACGCGCGAGCGGCTGCTGGGGGACACCACGCCCGCCGCCGACGACGGCGTCCTCGACGCGCCCGTCGACGCCGTCCACGTGACGACCGACGACGGCTCGGCCGGCACCCGCGGCCGCGTCACGGACGTCCTCGGCCCGCTGCTGGCCGCCGGGGGCGCCCGCCACGTCCTCGCCTGCGGCCCGATGGCCATGCTGCGGGCCGTCCACGTGGTCGCGGCCGCGGCCGGTGCGAGCACGCAGCTGGCCACGGAGGAGTCGATGGCCTGCGGGATCGGCGTCTGCATGACGTGCGTCCTGCCGGTCGTCGGCGACGACGGCCGCACGCGCATGGTGCGGGCCTGCACCGACGGCCCCGTATTCCCGGGCGAGCGGCTGCGCTGGGACGCGATCGGCGCCCCGGCGCCGCAGCGGCCCGCCGGGGTCGGCGCCCGGGTGCCGGACGACGCCGTCGGCGCCCCCGCGCCCGTCGCCGCCGTCGGGGGAGCCCGGTGAGCGCCGCGACCGACGTCCGGCCCGGGCTCGCGCCCGAGGACGTGGACCTCTCGGCCGACCTCGCCGGCGTGCGGCTGCGGTCCGGCGTCATGACGGCGAGCGGCTGCGCGGCCGCCGGCCGCGAGCTCGCCGCCTTCACCGACGTCGCCGCGCTCGGCGCCGTCGTGACGAAGTCGGTCATGCTCGCGCCCCGCTCCGGACGCCCCACCCCGCGCATGGCCGAGACGCCCGCGGGGATGCTCAACTCCATCGGCCTGCAGGGCGGCGGCGTCGACGCGCTCGTCGAGCACGACCTGCCGTGGCTCGCCGCGGCCGGCGCCACCGCCGTCGTCTCGGTGGCCGGCGGCGACCCGGACGAGTTCGGCGAGGTGGCCCGCCGGGTCGTCACGTCCCCGGCCGCGGCCGGCGTCGCGGCGCTCGAGGTCAACATCTCGTGCCCCAACGTCGCCAACCGCGGGCTCGTCTTCGCCTGCGACCCGGGCAGCAGCGCCGCGGTGCTGCGGGCCGTCCGCGCGGCGGTGGGCGACGACGTCGTCCTCCTCGCCAAGCTGTCGCCCGACGTCACCGACCTCGTCGGCATCGCCCGCGCCTGCGTCGAGGCGGGGGCCAGCGGGCTCACTGCCATCAACACGCTGCTCGGCGTCGACATCGACGTCCGGACGATGCGGCCGCGGCTCGCCGTGACGACCGGCGGCCTGTCCGGCCCGGCCGTGCGTCCGGTGGCCGTCCGGTGCGTCTGGCAGCTGCGCGCGGCGATGCTCGCGGGCCTGCTGCCCGAGGTGCCCGTCGTCGGCACCGGCGGCGTCGCGGGCCCCGAGGACGCCTTCCAGCTCGTCCTCGCGGGGGCGAGCGCCGTCCAGGTGGGGACGGCGCTCTTCGCGGACCCGTCGACCCCCGCGCGGGTCGACGCCGGCCTGCGGTCCCTGCTCGCGGAGCGGGGCCTCGCGTCCCTCGGCGAGGCCGTCGGCCACGCCCACCGGCCGTGAGCCCCGTGACCCCCGTGAGCCCCGGCTCGGCCGGGACGGGCGCGCGGCGCCCCTTCGGCGCCCGCCTCTCCGAGGCCTCCGCGGCCCTCGGGCCGCTGGCCGTCGGCGTCGACCCCCACCCGGGGCTGCTCGACGCGTGGGGCCTGCCCGACGACCCGTCGGGGCTCGAGCGCTTCGCCCTCACCTGCCTGGAGGCCCTCGGCGGGACGGTCGCCGCCGTCAAGCCGCAGGCCGCCTTCTTCGAGCGGCACGGCAGCCGGGGCGTCGCCGTCCTCGAGCGGCTCCTGGCCGGGCTGGCGGACGCCGGCACGCTGAGCGTCCTCGACGTCAAGCGCGGCGACGTCGGCAGCACGATGACGGCCTACGCGCAGGCCTCGCTGGCCGACGGCGCCCCCCTGGCGGCGGACGCGGTGACCCTCTCGCCCTTCCTCGGCGTGGGGTCGCTGCGCCCCGCGCTCGACCTCGCCGCCGCCACCGGCCGGGGCGTCTTCGTGCTCGCGCTGACGTCGAACCCCGAGGGCGCGGCCGTGCAGCACGCCCGGGACGCGGGCGGCGTCGCGGTCGCCGCCGCGGTGGCCCGCGCGGCGGCGGCGGAGAACGCCGGGGCGCTCGCCCGCGGCGAGCTCGGCTCCGTCGGCCTCGTCGTCGGCGCGACGACGGGGACGGCCGCGGCCGACCTCGGCGTCGACCTCGTCGGGTGCGGCGGGCCCCTCCTCGCCCCGGGCGTGGGCGCGCAGGGCGCCGGGCCGGCCGAGCTCGCGCAGGTCTTCGGCCCGGCGCGCGGCCAGGTGCTCGCGACGTCGAGCCGGGCCGTCCTCGCGGCCGGCCCCTCCGTGGGCGCCCTGCGCGCCGCGGCCCGCGACGCCGCGGAGCGGTGCGCCCTGGCGCTCGCGCCGTGAGCCGCCGCGCGGCACCCGGTGCGGGGGAGCGCCGCCCCCGGCCGACCCTCGTTGCCGTGGGCCGCGGGGACTCGCTAGCGTCGCCCCACCTCCACGGCGGCTCGAGACCTGCGGCCGTCCCGTCCTCCTCCCGCCCCGACACCCCCGAGGTGAGGCGCACGTGCCGCTCCCGCACCTGACCGACGAGCAGCGCGCCGCCGCGCTGGAGAAGGCGGCCGCGGCACGCCGGGAGCGTGCGGCGGTGAAGAACCGCCTCAAGTACGGGCAGGGGTCCCTGGAGGAGGTCGTCCGCGACGGCCGGACGGACGACGTCATCGGGAAGATGAAGGTGAGTGCGCTGCTGGAGTCCATGCCCGGCGTGGGCCGGGTCACGGCCCGCAAGATCATGGCCGAGGTCGGCATCTCCGAGTCCCGCCGCGTGCGGGGCCTCGGGGCCCACCAGATCACCGCGCTCGTCGAGCGCTTCGGCTCCTGAGCGCCGCGACGGCGGGGGACGGCGCACCCGTCCCGCCGGCCCGGCTCACGGTCCTCGCCGGGCCCACGGCCGTCGGCAAGGGCACCGTGTCGGCCGACGTGCGCGAGCGGTACCCCGACGTGTGGCTGTCCGTCTCGGTCACCACGCGGTCCCCGCGGCCCGGCGAGGTCGAGGGCGTGCACTACCACTTCGCCTCCGACGAGGAGTTCGACCGCCTCGCGGCCGAGGGACAGCTGCTCGAGTGGGCGGTCGTCCACGGACGGCACCGCTACGGCACGCCGCGCGGGCCCGTCGAGCAGGTCCTCGCGGAGGGGCGTCCCGCGCTGCTGGAGATCGACCTGCAGGGCGCGCGCCAGGTGCGCGCGACGATGCCGGGCGCGCGCTTCGTCTTCCTCGCCCCGCCGTCGTGGGACGAGCTGGTGCGCCGGCTCGTCGGCCGCGGCACCGAGGACGAGGCCGAGCGGGAGCGCCGGCTGGCCACGGCGCGCACCGAGCTGGCCGCCGAGGCGGAGTTCGACGTCACCGTCGTCAACGCCGATGTCCGGCAGGCGGGCGACGACCTCGTATCATCGATGGGTCTGCGGCCGCACCCGCGGCCGCCCGGGGCCTGACCGGCCCCGCACGACCCGCAGCGGCACCGCAGCACGACCGCTGCACGTCCGCTCCACCGGCCCCCGCTGCGCGGGGGCCGACCCGGCGCCGTCCGCGACGCCGCCCCGTGCCGACCCGGCCGCGGGGACCAGACCCGCAGGAGGACACCGTGTCCGGAACCGTCGCCGCCCCCGAGGGCATCACCGACCCGCCGATCGACGACCTCCTCGAGGCCGCCGACTCCAAGTACGCCCTCGTCATCTACGGCGCCAAGCGCGCCCGTCAGATCAACGCGTACTACGCCCAGCTCTCCGAGGGCCTCCTCGAGAACGTGGGCCCGCTCGTCGAGACCCACGTGCAGGAGAAGCCGCTCTCCGTGGCGCTGCGCGAGATCGACGCCGGCCTGCTCACCGTCCGCCCGCTCGCCGAGGGCGAGGTCGAGGGCGTCGAGCTGACCATCGGCCCCGACGGCGGGGTCGACGGCCTCCTCACCGAGGACGACGTCCCGGCCCAGGGCTGACCCCTCCGGTGAGCAGCAGCAGCGGCCGCCGCCCCCGCGTCGTCCTCGGCGTGGCGGGCGGCATCGCCGCCTACAAGGCCGCGTCGCTGCTGCGGCTGCTCACCGAGGGCGGTGCCGACGTCCGGGTTCTCCCCACGGCGTCCGCCCTCCGCTTCGTCGGCGCGCCCACGTGGGCCGCGCTGTCCGGCCACCCCGTGGCCACCGACGTCTGGGACGACGTCCACGAGGTCCCGCACGTCCGCACCGGCCGCGAGGCCGACCTCGTCGTCGTCGCGCCGGCCACCGCGGACCTCCTCGCCCGCGCCGCCGCCGGGATCGCGGACGACCTCCTCACGAGCACGCTGCTGACGGCCACGTGCCCCGTGCTGCTGGCCCCGGCCATGCACACCGAGATGTGGGAGCACCCGGCCACGCGCGACAACGTCGCGCTCCTGCGCCGCCGCGGCACCGTCGTCCTCGACCCCGCCGTCGGCCGCCTCACCGGCGCCGACACGGGCCGGGGGCGCCTGCCGGAGCCGGAGGAGGTCCACGCCGCCGCGCTCGCGCTGCTGGACGCCGGCACCCCGGGCCGCCCGCGCGCCACGGGCGCCGGGGAGGCCCCGGCGGGCGACCTCGCCGGCCGCCGCGTCGTCGTGTCGGCGGGCGGCACGCGCGAGCCGCTCGACCCGGTCCGCTACCTCGGCAACCGCTCCTCCGGGCGCCAGGGCGTGGCGCTGGCCGCCCGCGCGGCGGCTCGCGGTGCCGACGTCGTGCTCGTCGCGGCGCACCTCGAGGTCCCCGCGCCCGCCGGCGTCCGCGTCGTCGACGTCGGGGACGCGCGCGAGCTGCGGGCCGCCGTCCTCGCCGAGGCCGCCGGGGCCGACGCCCTCGTCATGGCCGCCGCCGTCGCCGACTTCCGGCCCGCCGCGGTGTCCGCGACCAAGGTCAAGAAGGACCCGGGCACCGAGGACGCGCCCGTCGTCACCCTCGTCCGCAACCCCGACGTCCTCGCCGAGGCGGCGCGCCCCGGGCCGGACCGGGCGGCCGTCGTCGTCGGCTTCGCCGCGGAGACGGGCGACGACGCGGGCGACGTCCTCGCGCACGGCCGCGCCAAGCTCGCGCGCAAGGGGTGCGACCTCCTCGTCGTCAACGAGGTCGGTGCCGAGGCCCGCACCGGCGGCGGCTTCGGCACGGCCGGCAACACCGTCGTCCTCCTCGGCGACGACGGCACCGAGCAGCCGGTCGGCCCGGCGCCCAAGGAGGACGTGGCGGACGCCGTCTGGGACGCGGTCGTGCGCCGCTGGGCCCGCGACCTCCCGCCGACGTCGCGCTGACCCGGCCCGTCCGGGCCCGCGGCTAGGGTGACGACGCCCCGCCAGCAGCCGCTGCCCCCGAGGAGCCCCGTGCCGTCCCAGCCGTCCCCCGCGCCGTCCGCAGCACCGTCCGCAGCACGGTCGGGGCGAGCCCGCGACGACCTCCGCCTGTTCACCTCCGAGTCCGTGACGGAGGGGCACCCGGACAAGATCTGCGACCAGATCAGCGACGGCATCCTCGACGCGCTCCTCGCCCAGGACCCGCGCAGCCGGGTGGCGGTGGAGACGATGGTCACCACCGGTCTCGTCCACGTGGCCGGCGAGGTGACGACGAGCGGCTGGGCCGACATCCCGCGGATCGTGCGCGACACCATCCTGCGGATCGGCTACGACAGCTCGACGAAGGGCTTCGACGGCGCCTCGTGCGGCGTCGAGGTGTCCATCGGGGCCCAGTCCCCGGACATCGCCGCCGGCGTCGACACCGCCTGGGAGGCCCGTGGTTCCGGCGGCGCCGGCGTCCCCGCGGACCTCGACGCGGTCCTCGACGCGCAGGGCGCGGGGGACCAGGGCCTCATGTTCGGCTACGCCTGCGACGACACCCCCGAGCTCATGCCGCTGCCGGTGTGGACGGCGCACCGGCTGGCCGAGCGGCTCGCGCAGGTCCGCCGCGACGGCGTCCTGCCGTACCTGCGGCCCGACGGCAAGACGCAGGTGACCATCGGCTACGACGGCGACCGGGCCGTCCGCGTCGACACCGTCGTCGTCTCGAGCCAGCACGCCGCCGACGTCTCCCTCGAGGGGATGCTCGCGCCGGACGTCCTCGAGCACGTCGTCACGCCCGTCCTCGAGAGCACGGGCCTCGACGCCGACGGCGTCCGCCTCCTCGTCAACCCCTCGGGCCGCTTCGAGCTGGGCGGCCCCATGGGCGACGCCGGGCTGACGGGCCGCAAGATCATCGTCGACACCTACGGCGGCATGGCCCGCCACGGCGGCGGCGCCTTCTCGGGCAAGGACCCGTCGAAGGTCGACCGCTCCGCCGCGTACGCCATGCGCTGGGTCGCCAAGAACGTCGTCGCGGCCGGGCTGGCGCGCCGCTGCGAGGTGCAGGTGGCCTACGCCATCGGGGCGTCACGGCCCGTGGGCCTCTACGTCGAGTGCTTCGGCACCGAGACGGCGCCGCTCGGCCGCATTACGGCGGCCATCCGGGAGGTCTTCGACCTGCGGCCCGCGGCCGTGGTCCGCGACCTCGACCTGCTCCGCCCGGTCTTCGCGGCGACGGCCGCGTACGGCCACTTCGGCCGCGAGCTGCCCGACTTCACGTGGGAGCGCACCGACCGGGTCGACGACCTGCTCGGCGCCGTCGGCTGACGACGTCGCCCGCCGCCGCGGGCGTCCCGACCCTCAGACCCGCTGCAGCGGACGGGGGACGGCGACGACCGCGCGCGGGCGCAGGTCGAGGAGCGGGCGCGGTACCGGGCGGGCTAGGTAGAAGCCCTGCGCCGCGGCGACGCCGAGCCCGCGCAGCACCGCGAGCTCGCCGGGCCGCTCGACGCCCTCTGCCACGAGGTACGCGCCGAGCTCGTGGGCCAGCGCCACGAGGCTGCTGACGAGCGCACGGCGGGCGGGGTGCGTGTCGATCCCGCTGACGAGCGAGATGTCGAGCTTCAGGACGTCGGGGGACAGGTCGACGATGGTCCGGAGCCCGGCGTAGCCGGCGCCGGCGTCGTCGATGGCCACCCGGGCGCCGAGCGCGCGCAGGTCGGCGAGGCGCGACGGCAGGTCCGGGTGGGCGCTCGTGTCCTCGTGCTCGGTGAGCTCGACGACGACGCGGTGCGACCGGCCCGCCGTCGCGGCGGCGACCCGCTCGTGCAGCCGCGGGTCGCAGGCCGTGGCGGGCCCGACGTTGACGCCCATCTGCACGTCGTCGGGCAGGGTCGGGAGGAGCGCCAGCGCGGCGTCGACCGCGGCCAGCTCCGCCTCGACGCCGAGCCCGAGCGCGGCGGCCTCGGCGAAGAGCTCCGCGGGCCCGCCGGGGAAGCCGGTGGGACGGGCCAGCGCCTCGACGCCGATGACGGTGCCGTCGCGCAGGTCGACGACGGGCTGCAGGACGACGGCGAGGCCGCCGGGCGCGAGGTGCGGCGCCAGCTGGTCCTCGCGGCGGGTCCGCAGGAGCGTGGCGGCCTCGCGCCGCGCCAGCTGGCGGGCCGCCACGTCGGCGACGACCTCGAGCACGGCGACGTCCGCGCCGGTGAGGTCGGTCGGCGTGTCGGAGACGGCGCAGAGCGACCCGCGGACGGTGCCGCCGACGACGACGGGGACGCCGACGTAGGCGGCGACGCCCGGCCAGGCGGCGGCCTCCTCGGCGAGCTCCGGCGCGAGGGCGACGTCGGGCACGACGACCGGGCCGACGGTCACCACGCGGCCGCACAGGCTCCGGGCGGGCAGCGGGGTCCCGGGGAGCGGCGTCGAGCCGCCGTGGAGGACGCCCGCGACGCGCTCGACCTCCTGGCTGCCGTCGGGCCGGACGCGCACGACGGCGACGAGCGGCATGCCGAGCTGCTCGCGCGCCATCTCGAGGACGCTGTCGACGGCCTCGACGGGGTCGAGGGCCTCGGTCATCCGCTGGACGGCCGCGGCGCGGACGCCGTCGGCCTGGACGAGCCGGGCGGCCAGCCGCTCCCCCCGGCGCAGCGCGCGGAGCCGGACGACGACGGCGCCGCACTGCCGGGCGAGGGCGGCGACGAGGCTCTGGTCGCCGTCGCCGAAGGGCGCCTGCCCGGGCGGCTTGGACAGGTAGAAGGCGCCGAGGACCTCGTCGTCGTCGCCGGTGACCGGGACGCCGAGGAAGGCCTCCATCGGCGGGTGGTGCGGGACCGCGCCCTGCCACGCGGGGTGGGTCGCGACGTCGTCGACGCGGACGAGCTCGCCGGCGAGGACGGCACCGAGGACGCCGCGGCCCTGCGGCGGGCCGGGCAGCCGGGAGACCTCCACGGCCGTCATGCCCGCGTGGACGAGGTGCGTGACGCCGTCCTCGCCCGCGAGGACGGCGGCCCCGAGGTGGGCGCCGGTCGCGAGGCGGGCCACGTCGACGGCGCGCGCGAGCGCGTCGTCCTCCGTGGGGGCGCCGGCCATGGCGGCGAAGGCGTCGAGGACGGGCTGGAGGTCGTCGAGGGGGGCGGGGACGGGGGCGGCGTGCGGTCCGGTGGTGGGGCGGTCGGCGGTGTGGCCGGCACCGTCCTCGGGGGTCGCGGTGCGCGGCGGGGTCAGGGCGCTCACGGGCTGCTGATCGGCCGGGCGGGACGGGTGCTGGAGGCAACGACGATCCGGTCGTCACCCGTCCGGCGGTGCCCCCTCCGGCGCGCACGGGTGCCGCCCGGGCGCGGTCGTCCACCGGCCCGGCGGGCGGGGGACGGGCCGTCGGGGGGACCTGGTGGGATCGGGACGTGAGCACGGGGGGCGACGGTGCGGCGGGGGCCGCGGAGGACGAGCAGCTCTCCCTCCTGCGCGCCGTCGTCCGCGGGCGCCGTCCCGCCCCCGCCGAGGGCGCCGCCGAGGTCGACCCCGTCGCCGGTGTGGTGCTCGACGTGCCGCTCCCGCACCTGGACCGGGTCCTCGACTACACGGTGCCCGCGTCGATGGCCGCGACGGCCGTGCCCGGGGTGCGGGTGAGGGCCCGGCTCGCGGGCGCCGAGGTCGAGGGCTTCGTCGTCGACCGCCGCCCGTCCAGCGACCACGAGGGCCGGCTGCAGCCGCTGCGGAAGGTCGTCTCGCCCGAGCCGGTGCTCGACCCGGCGGTGCTCGCGCTGGCCCGCGCGGTGGCGCGGCGGTGGGCGGGCACGACGGCCGACGTCCTGCGGCTGGCCGTGCCGCCCCGGCGGGCCGCCGTGGAGGTCGAGGAGCGACCGGGCCCCCCGGCGGGCCCGGTGGCGGCGCCTGCGCCCGGCCCGTGGGCGCAGTACGCCGGGGGCAGCGCGCTCGTCGCGCGGCTGCTCGCGGGCGGGTCGCCCCGGGCGGTCTGGACGGCGCTGCCCGGCGCGCCGCCGGACGACTGGGCCGGCGCCCTCGCGGTCCTGGCCGCCGCGACGCTGGCGGGCGGCCGCGGTGCCCTCCTCGTCGTGCCGGACCGGCGCGACGTCGCCCGGGTGGACGCCGCGCTCACGGCGCTGCTCGGCGCCGGCCGGCACGTCCGGCTGTCGGCCGACGACGGCCCGACCCCGCGGTACCGGGCGTACACGGCCCTGCGCCGCGGCCGGGTCCGGGTCGTCGTCGGCACCCGGGCGGCGGCGCTCGCGCCCGTCGCCGACCTCGGGCTCGTCGTCTGCTGGGACGACGGGGACGACTCCCACGTCGAGCCGCGCGCGCCGTACCCGCACGCCCGCGACGTGCTCGTCGAGCGGGCCGACCTCGTGGGGGCCGCCGCCGTCGTCGGCTCGCCCGCCCGGACGGCCGCCGCGCAGCAGCTGGTGGCCACGGGCTGGGCCCGGCCCGTCGTCGCCGCCCGCGAGGTGGTGCGCGCCCGGGCGCCGCGGACGGCGGTGGCGGAGGACGACGGGCGCGACCCGGCGGGCCCGGGCGCGCGGCTGCCCGCCAGCGCGTTGCGGCTCGTCCGCGAGTCCCTCCTGGCGGGGCCCGTCCTCGTGCAGGTGCCGCGCGCCGGCTACCTGCCCGCCACGGCCTGCCAGCGCTGCCGGCACCCGGCCCGCTGCCCCCGCTGCAGCGGCCCGCTGGCGCTGCCGGCCGCCGGTGGCGCCGACGTCGCGGCGGCGCCGGTGTGCCGCTGGTGCGCCACCACGGCGCCCGCCTGGGCGTGCCGGCACTGCGGCGGCCGGGCGCTGCGGGCGCTCGTGGTCGGCTCGGGCCGCACGGCCGAGGAGCTGGGCCGGGCCCTGCCGGGCACCACGGTGCGGCGCTCCGGGGGGGCGGACGCCGTCATCGACGACGTCCCGGCCGCGCCCGCGCTCGTCGTCGCGACGCCCGGCGCGGAGCCCGTGGCGGCGGGCGGGTACGCGGCGGCGCTCCTGCTCGACACGTGGGCGCTGCTGACGCGCGCCGACCTCCGCTCGGCGGAGGAGGCGCTGCGGCGGTGGCTGTCCGCCGCCTCGCTCGTGCGCCCGGCCGGCGAGGGCGGGCGGGTCCTCGCCGTCGGCGAGGCCGGGCTCGCGCCGCTCCAGGCGCTCGTGCGGTGGGACCCGGCGGGCCACGCCGAGCGCGAGCTCGTCGAGCGGGTCGAGCTCGGGCTGCCGCCGGCGGTGACGGCGGTGCGCGTGGCCGGGCCCGCCGCCGGCGTCCGGGCGCTGCTCGAGGCGGCCCGGCTGCCGCCGTCCACCGGCGTGCTCGGGCCCGTGCCGGCGCAGGGTCGCCGCTGGGCCACGGGCGGTCCCGTGGCGCTGCGGACGGACGGCAGCGCCCCGGCGGACGACGCCCCCGGGGCGCAGCAGGTCCTGCTCCGGGTCCCCTCCGCCGACGCCCGGGCCCTCGCGGACGCGCTGCGGGCGGCCCGCGCCGTCACGTCGGCCCGCAAGGAGCCTGCCGTGCGCGTGCAGGTGGACCCGCTGGACCCGCTCGAGGGCTGGTAGCCGGCGGCCCGGGGTGCCGCGGCGCCGCCCCGTGCCGCCGGGCGTGGTCGGCACCGCCGCACGGCGGTGGTTACGGTCGACCCGCGCCGTCGGTCGCCCGACGCCGCCGACCGCGCGGCGCCCTCCCGTCCGCCGCGCGCCCGCCCCGGCCGCCCCGCGGCCGCCACGACCCCGAGGAGCCCCCGCCGTGCGCGTCGTCCTCGCCGGGACACCGGCCCCCGCCGTCCCCGCCCTGCAGGCGCTCCTGGCGTCCTCGCACGAGGTCGTCGGCGTGCTCACCCGGCCCGACGCGCGGGCCGGCCGCGGCCGTCGCGCCGTCGTGAGCCCCGTCAAGGAGCTCGCGCTGGAGGCGGGCCTGCCCGTCCTCGCGCCCGCCCGGCCCGGTGACGACGACGCGCTGCGCGACCTCGTGGCGCTCGCGCCCGACTGCGTCCCCGTCGTCGCCTACGGCGCCCTCGTGCCCCGCCGCGCGCTCGACGTGCCCCGGCACGGCTGGGTCAACCTCCACTTCAGCCTCCTGCCGCGCTGGCGGGGCGCCGCGCCCGTGCAGCACGCGCTCGTCGCGGGCGACGTCCGCACCGGCGCCACCGTCTTCCGCCTCGAGGAGGGCCTCGACACCGGGCCCGTGCTCGGGACGCTCGAGGAGGAGGTCGGTCCCCGGGACACCTCGGGCGACCTGCTCGGACGGCTCGCGACCTCGGGCGCGCGGCTGCTCGTCGACGTCCTCGACGCGCTCGGGGCCGGGACGGCCACCGCCGTGGCGCAGCCCGAGGAGGGCGTGACGACGGCGCCCAAGCTGCGCCCGGACGACGCACGGGTGCGCTGGGAGGACGGGGCGGCGGCCGTCGACCGGCGCGTCCGCGGCTGCACGCCCGCGCCCGGCGCCTGGACGACGTGGCGCGGCGAGCGCCTGCGCCTCGGGCCGGTCGAGCCGGTCGGCGCAGGGGAGGGGTCCCCGGAGCGGATCCCCGGGCCGGGGGAGCCGTCGGTCACGCGTGGCGGCGTCCTCGTCGGGACGGGCGACGGCGTCGTGCGCCTCGGGTGGGTGCAGCCCGCCGGACGGCGCGCCGTCGACGCCGCGGACTGGGCGCGCGGCGCCCGCCCCGCGCCCGGCGAGGTCCTCGGGGACGGGACGGCCGGCGACGCCGGCACGAGCAGCACCGGCGGCACGGCCGCCGGCACGCAGGGAGGCATGGCATGAGCGAGCAGGGCGGCCGCGACGGCGGCAGGAGCGGGTCCGGCACGGGCGGGCGCGGTCAGGGCGGTCAGGGCGGCCAGGGCGGTCGCGGGCGCGGCACGGGCGGCGGTCCCGGTGGCCGTGGCGGACGCGGGCCGGGCGGGCCGGGCGGCTCCGGCGCGCGCGGCGCCGGCGGCCCCGCCGGCCGGGGGAGCGGCGGTCGCCCCCCGGGCGGCCGGCCCGGCGGCCCCGGGGCGGAGCAGCGGCCCGAGGACGGGCGCAGCGGCCCGGCCCGGCAGCGCTGGACCACCCAGCGCCCGTCGCAGCGCTCACGCGGCGCTGGCCCGGCGCGCGACGTCGCCTTCGACGTCCTCACCGCCGTCCGCGAGGAGGACGCCTACGCCAACCTCGTCCTGCCCGGGCTGCTGCGGCGCGAGGGCCTCGACGCCCGCGACGCGGCGCTGGCGACCGAGCTGGCCTACGGGACCCTGCGCGGCCGGGGCCTCTACGACGCCGTCCTCGCGGCGTGCCTCGACCGCCCCCTCGAGCGGGTCGACCCGCCGGTCCTCGACGCGCTCCGCCTGGGCGCGCACCAGCTGCTCGCCACGCGCGTGCCGCCGCACGCCGCCGTGAGCCAGACCGTCGGCCTCGTCCGCAGCCGGATCGGCGCGGGGCCGGCGGGCTTCGCCAACGCGGTGCTGCGCCGCGTCGCGGAGAAGGACGCCGCGGCCTGGGCCGGGCAGGTCGCCCCGGCGCGCGAGGACGACGCCGTCGGCCACCTCGCCGTCGTCACGAGCCACCCGGCGTGGGTGGTGCGGGCGCTGCGGGAGGCGCTGGTCGCCCACGGCCGCGACGTCGCCGAGGTCGGGGACCTCCTGCGCGCCGACAACGTGGCCCCGGAGGTCGCCCTCGCCGCCCGGCCGGGCCTGGCGAGCCCTGACGAGGTCGCGTCCGAGGCCGCCGGGGCGGTGCTGCGGACGGAGCCCGGGCGCTGGGCCCCCACCGCGGTGCGCCTCCTCGAGGGCGACCCCGGCGCGCTGCCCGCCGTCCGGGCCGGGCGCGCCCGCGTCCAGGACGAGGGCAGCCAGCTCGTGGCGCTCGCGCTGGCGGCCGCCCCGCTCGAGGGGCGCGACGAGCGCTGGCTCGACCTCTGCGCCGGCCCGGGCGGCAAGGCGGCCCTGCTCGCCGCCGCCGGGGCCACGCGCGGCGCCGGGCTCGTCGCCGTCGAGACGGCGGCGCACCGGGCCCGGCTCGTCGAGCAGGCGCTGGGCGCCGTCCCGCCGGGGGCCCCGCCCGCGGAGGTGCGCACGGCCGACGGCCGCACGGTCGGCGACGACGAGCCCGGCGCCTTCGACCGGGTGCTCGTCGACGCCCCGTGCACCGGCCTGGGGGCGCTGCGCCGTCGGCCCGAGGCCCGGTGGCGGCGCACGCCGGCGGACCTCGGCGGCCTGGCGCCGCTGCAGCGCGACCTCCTCGCGTCGGCGCTGGCGGCCGTGCGCGTCGGGGGCGTCGTCGCCTACGTCACCTGCTCGCCGCACGCCGCGGAGACGCGGGCCGTCGTCGAGGACGCCGTCCGCCGTTCCCGCGGCACCGTCGAGCTGCTCGACGCGCCGCAGGTGCTGGCCGGGGTCGCCGGCCGGGACGTCGGCGCGGGGGAGGGCCCCACGGCGCAGCTGTGGCCGCACGTCCACGGCACCGACGCGATGTTCCTGGCCCTCCTGCGCCGGACGGCCTGACCCGGGAGACCCTTCGCCACCGCGCCGGCGGCGCCCGGTGCCGCCGACGCGTCCGGCGACGGGTACCGGCGGCTCGTAGGCTCCACGCCGTGCCCGAGCAGCCCGTCCCCGTGCCCGCCGCCGCCCCCGGGGCGGGGGGCGGCCCCTCGCCCCGCCGGCCGCACGTCCACCCGAGCATCCTCTCGGCCGACTTCACGGACCTCGCGGCCGAGGTGCGCCGCATCGGCACCGCCGACGCCGTCCACGTCGACGTCATGGACAACCACTTCGTGCCCAACCTCACGCTGGGGCTGCCCGTCGTCGAGCGGCTCGCGGCCGTCAGCGCGCTGCCGCTCGACTGCCACCTCATGGTCGAGGCGCCCGACCGCTGGGCGCCCGCCTACGCCGAGGCGGGCGCGCAGGGCGTGACCTTCCACGCCGAGGCGGCCGCGGCGCCCGTACGGCTGGCGCGCGAGCTCCGGCGGCTCGGGGCCCGCGCCGGCGTGGCGCTCAACCCGGCGACGCCGGTCGAGCCGTGGCTCGACCTGCTCGGCGAGGTCGACATGGTGCTCGTCATGACCGTCGAGCCCGGCTTCGGCGGGCAGCCCTTCCTCGACGTCGTCCTGCCGAAGGTCCGGCGGCTGCGACGGGCGGTCGACGCCGCCGGGCTGGCCGTCGCCGTCCAGGTCGACGGCGGCGTGAGCGCGACGACCATCGGCCGCGCCGCCGAGGCGGGCGCCGACGTCTTCGTCGCCGGCTCGGCCGTCTACGGCGCCGAGGACGCGGGGGCCGCCGTCGAGGAGCTGCGCACGCTGGCCGCCGCGGCCGCCGGCGGCAGCGCTGCATGACGGTGCCCGCAGCCGTCGGGGTGCCCGCAGCCGTCGGGGTGCCCGCAGCCGTCGGGGTGCCCGCAGCCGTCGGGGTGCCCGCAGCCGTGGACGCCGCGGCCCGAGCCGTGGGCCGCCGCCCGTGACCACCGTCGGCGACGCCCTCGTGACCGCGCTGGACGCGACCCTCTACGTCGGAGGGGTGCCGATCCTGGCGCGCGAGGTCGTCGGCAACGTCTTCGGTCTCGCGTCGGCCGTCGGCGGCATGCGCCGGCGGGTGTGGGCCTGGCCCGTCGGCATCGTCGGCAACCTGCTCCTGCTCACCGTCTTCCTCGGCGGCGTCTTCGCGACGCCGCAGGACGTCGACCTCTACGGCCAGGCCGGGCGGCAGGTCTTCTTCCTCCTCGTCAGCACCTACGGGTGGTGGACGTGGGGCCGCACCGCCCGCGCCGGCCGGGCGGCGGGCACCCCGTCGGCGCCGGCCGTGCGCCCCCGCTGGGCCACGGGCCGGGAGCGGGCGGTGCTCCTCGTCGTCCTCGTCGGCGGCACGCTGCTGCTCGCGCAGCTCTTCGCCGCGCTCGGCTCCTACGGGCCCTACCCCGACGCCTGGATCTTCACGGGGTCCTTGCTGGCCACCTACGGCATGGCCCGCGGGTGGGTCGACTTCTGGCTGCTGTGGCTGGCCGTCGACGTCGTCGGCGTCCCGCTCCTCGTCGCCGCCGGGTACTACCCGTCGGCGGTCCTCTACGTCGTCTACGCCGGCTTCGTCGTGTGGGGCGCCCTCACGTGGGTGCGCACGCTGCGTGCGGGGGAGCCCGCGCCGGCGGACGGCGGACCGCGCGGGCCGGAGGACCCGGCGGTCCGCACGCTGGGCTGAGCGCCCGGCCCGTCGTCCTCGGTGCGCCGTGGCCGGCGGAGCGGGGCGGGGCCGTGCCGGGGCACCCCCGCGGGCGCCCTAGCCTCGGACCCGTGAAGACCTTCGACGACCTCTTCGCCGAGCTGTCCGCCAAGGCGGCGTCCCGGCCCGAGGGCTCCCGCACCGTGGCCGAGCTCGACGCGGGCGTCCACGCCATCGGCAAGAAGGTCGTCGAGGAGGCCGCCGAGGTGTGGATGGCGGCCGAGCACGAGAGCGACGAGCGGACCGCCGAGGAGGTCTCGCAGCTGCTGTACCACCTGCAGGTCCTCCTCCTCGCGCGCGGCCTGACGCTCGAGGACGTGTACGCCCACCTCTGAGCCGCCCGGCCCGGCCGCCCCGTCGCGGGGCCGTGCCGGTCTCCCACCCGTCCCGCTCCTCCCCGCCCGTCCCGCCCGTCCCGCCCCCGACGCCACCCCGCCTGGAGCCCCGCCCGTGCTGCGCATCGCCGTCCCCAACAAGGGCTCGCTGTCCGAGCCCGCCATCGAGCTGCTCCGCGAGGCCGGCTACGCCGGGCGCCGCACGGGGCGCGAGCTCGTGCTCCACGACCGCGCCAACTCCGTCGAGCTGTACTTCCTCCGGCCGCGCGACATCGCCGTCTACGTGGGCTCGGGGCGCCTCGACGCCGGCATCACCGGCCGCGACCTGCTCCTCGACTCGGGCGCCGACGCCGAGGAGGCGCTGACGCTCGGCTTCGGCGCCTCGACCTTCCGCTTCGCCGCGCCCACCGGCCAGGTGCCGGACGACGTGGCCGGCCTCGCGGGCCGCCGTGTCGCGACGAGCTACGACGGCCTCGTCCGGACCTGGCTCGCCGACCGCGGCGTCGACGCCCCCGTCGTCCGGCTCGACGGGGCCGTCGAGATCTCCGTCGCCCTCGGCGTCGCCGACGTCATCGCCGACGTCGTCGAGACCGGGTCCACGCTGCGGGCCGCGGGGCTCGAGGTCTTCGGCGAGCCGATCCTCGAGTCCGAGGCGGTCCTCGTGCGCCGCCGCGGCGAGGTCCCCGCAGGCCTCGAGACCCTCGTGCGCCGGGTGCAGGGCGTCCTCGTCGCCCGCGACTACGTGATGGTCGACTACGACGTCCACGTCGACCTGCTCGACGAGGCGTCAGCGGTGACGCCGGGCCTGGAGTCGCCGACCGTGTCGCCGCTGCGCGACGCGAGCTTCGTGGCCGTGCGCTCGATGGTCCGGCGCGCCGAGGTCAACGCCGTCATGGACCGGCTCTACGAGGTGGGCGCGCGAGCCATCCTCGTCACGACGATCCACGCCTGCCGGATCTGACCGTGGCCGGCCCCCGCCCCTCCGCCGCCTCCGGCGAGCCCGGCCGCCCGTCCGAGCGTTCCCGTCTCCACCGGCCCTTCGTCCCGCGCCGGGCGCGCGTCGTCGCCCTGACCATCGGCGCGCTGGCCCTGCTCGGCAGCGTGGTCCTCGCCGTCGTCGTGCCCGGCGGCGGGCTCGGCGACGCCGCCGGCTTCGTCACGCTCGGCCTGCTCGTGGCCCTCGTGGCGTACCGGCAGGCGGGGGTGCGCGTCCTCGTCGACGAGGACGGCATCGTCGTCCGCAACCTCGTCCACACGCGCCGTCTCGGGTGGGCGCAGGTGGTCGGCGTCAGCTTCGGCGGAGGTGCGCCCTGGGCCCAGCTCGACCTCTCGGACGGCGACGTCCTCGCCGTCATGGCCGTGCAGCGCGCCGACGGCGAGCACGGCACCGCGGAGGCGCAGCGCCTCGCGACCCTCGTCGCCCTCCACGGACCGCGGGACGCTGACGGACGCTGACGGACGCTGACGGACGCTGACGGACGCTGACGGACGCTGACGGACGCTGACGGGCGCTGACCTGGCGCTCACGGGCGCTCAGGGCGCAGGCGCGTCCCGGTCAGGCGGGGGGCGGCCCGACGGCCGGCACGTGCCGCAGCGCGACCTCCTGGTCCCAGCCGCCGACCTGCAGGAGGTCGACGACGGTGCTGCGCACCTGCCCGACGCACACGGCGGCGGACAGCCCGAGGTGGCGCTCGCCCACGGCGCCGGCCCGGCGGCCGAGCTCCGCGAGCTCGAGCTGCAGGTCCTCGTCGCGCCGCCCCGCGAGCACGGCCTCGCCGAGGAGGCGGGACGACGTCGCGAGGTCCTCGAGGACGCCGGCGAGCTCGGCGGGCAGCACCTCGTCGCGGTGCTCGGCGACGGCGACGCGGCGCACGAGGACGCGGACGTTGCGGACGGCGCGGTCGAGGGGCACGGCGAGCTCGCTGACGGCCTCGAGCCCGGGACGGTGCCGGCGGCGGAAGGGCGACAGCCGCACGGCAGCCAGCGCCTCGACCGCGGCGGCGCGCAGGTCGTCCTGCGCCACCTGGCTGCGGCGCGCCCGCTCGAGCGCCGCCTCGGCCCGCCCGCCGTCGGCGTCGCGGGCCGCCGCGGCCGCCTCGCCGACGAGCTCGGCCAGCTCGTCGAGGACGCCCGCGGCGAGCCGCCGCGGCCGCAGCAGGGGCGCGGTGGGCAGCAGCGCGGCGACGACGAGCGCCACCGAGCCGCCGACGAGGGCGTCCACCCACCGGTCGACGCCGGCAGAGACGGGGGCCGCGAGCGACGTGACGATGCCCGCCTGGACGCCCGCCTGCGTGACGAGCAGCTGGCCCGCGTCGAGGAGGACCGCCAGCGCCATCGACAGCGAGACGACGACCGCGAGCTGCCAGACACCCACGCCGATCTGCTGCGCCACGAGGTCGCCGACGCCGATGCCCACCGCGACGCCGACGACGACCTCGCCGGTGCGCCGCAGCCGCCCCTGGTAGCTCGCGCCCAGGGCGACGACGGCGGCGACGGGCGCGAAGAAGGGCGTCGGGTGGCCGAGCAGGTGGTGCGCGATGCCCCACGCGGCCGCCCCGGCCAGCCCGCACTGGACGATGTTGGGCCCGCGGCGGCGCAGCCGGGCCACCCGCTGCCGGGCCGACCGGGTGCCCCGGTCCGCCACCCGGAGCGCGCCCTCGCGGGCGAGCCGGGCGCTCGGTCGGTCGGGGCTCACGGGCACGGCCGGATCGTGCCAGGACGGCCGCTCCCGCGGCGCGTCGACCACCCGGGCCGGGGGCCCGGGCAGCGCCCTGCTCCCTCCGGACGGCACGGCGGCCCCACGCAGGACGCGGTGCCCGCGCCGGCGCACGGGGCGGGACGCGCGGCTGCCTAGGCTGGCGCGCGTGAGCCTCGCCGTCCGTGTCGTCCCCTGCCTCGACGTCGACGCCGGCCGCGTCGTCAAGGGCGTCCGCTTCGCGGGCCTGCGCGACGCCGGCGACCCGGTGGAGCTGGCCCGGCAGTACGGCGACGACGGCGCCGACGAGCTCGTGTTCCTCGACGTCACGGCCAGCACCGACGACCGGGCGACGACGTACGACGTCGTCGCCCGCACCGCGGAGCAGGTCTTCGTGCCCCTCACGGTGGGCGGCGGTGTCCGCGCCGTCGCCGACGTCGACCGTCTCCTGCGCGCCGGGGCCGACAAGGTCGGCGTCAACACGGCCGCCGTGGCGCGACCGCAGCTCCTCGCCGAGGTGGCCGACCGCTTCGGCGCCCAGGTCCTCGTGCTGTCCGTCGACGCCCGGCGCTGCCCGCCCGGCACCCCGCCGGGAGAGCGCACCCCCTCGGGCTTCGAGGTGACGACGCACGGCGGCCGCCGCGGCACCGGCCTCGACGCCGTCGCCTGGGCCGAGGAGGCCGCCCGCCTCGGCGCGGGAGAGATCCTCCTCAACTCCGTCGACGCCGACGGGACGACCGACGGCTTCGACCTCGAGATGCTCCGCGCCGTCCGCGGCGTCGTGGGCGTGCCCGTCATCGCCAGCGGCGGCGCCGGTCGGCTCGAGGACTTCGCCCCCGCGGTCGAGGCCGGCGCGGACGCCGTCCTCGCCGCCTCGGTCTTCCACTTCGGCCGGCTCCGGGTGGGGCAGGTCAAGGACGCCCTCGCCTCCGCCGGCTACCCCGTGCGCCGTGCCGGCGCGGCCGTCCACGCGGGCGAGCACCCGGTGACGGGGGCCACCGAGCGGGGCTGACGTCGCGCGCAGGCGGCACGAATCCGGACTGGGCGCCGCGGCGAGCCGAGAGGGCAGGGCGCGGGGCGTCCCGGCCGGCCGGTCCGGGGACCACGAGCTGCGGCGGGTGGGTCGACCGGTCGGCCACGGCACCACGGACGGCCGCCTCCGGCGACGGGACGACGGCTCGTCCTGACGGCGGCGGAGCCCCGCCGGTGGTGGAACGGGGGACGGCCGCCGCTCTCGGGCTCGGCCTAGCCAGTGACGCGCCGCCGCGATCAGAAGGGCGGGGGGCCGTCGTCGTCGGTCGGCGGGGCCGGCGGCGCGGGCGGTTCGCGGTGGTGGTCGGTGGGTGCCGTGGCGCTGATGAGCAGCTGCCCACCGGGCCAGGCCATGTCGACGGTCGGGTACGAGCAGTCGAGGGGCTCGCCGTGGTCGCCCCAGCCGGCGGGCAGGGGTGTGCCGCTGTCGTCGACCTGCCTGATGGGTCGGAGGAGGAAGGCTGGTGCGGGGTCGTCGTGGACCAGTCCCAGTGGTGAGGTCCATCGGGTCCCGAGGCCGTACGGGTCGTCGGGGTCGTCGGTGATCGGCTGCACGAGCCAGCCGTAGTGGGTGCGGCACTGGTGGTGCTTGCGGCAGCGGGGTCGGAGGTTGCACTCGCAGGTCGGTCCGCCGGCGCCGTGGGGTACCTGGTGGTCGAGGTCGCACCGGACCGAGGGTCGGGTGCAGCCGGGGTGGGTGCACTCGGGCAGGGCGGCGCGGATGTAGCGGGACTGCTCGGCGGTGGGCACGTAGTCGGTGGGCAGGCCCGCGAGCGGGCAGGTCGACGAGGGCGGCGCGCCATCCTCGGGCGCCGCGGCTCGCCCCTTGGCCCATCCGGGCGTGGTGGTGCCGGGCGTGGTGGCGCCGGGCGTGGTGGCGCCGGGCGTGGTGGTGCCGGGCGTGGTGGTGCCGGGCGTGGTGGTGCCGGTCGTGACGGCGTCGGCGATGCGGGTGAGCTTGTCGGCGAGGCCGGCTGGTACCTGTCGCGTGGTGGCTGTCGGTGGGGGCGCTGGTGGCATGCCGGTCCCGCTGTCACCGGGCGGGTAGGGCACCACGTCGGGGATCACGTCGGAGACCGGGTCTGCGTCAGGTACCGGAGCGGGCTGGATGTTCGGTGGAGCGGTGGTGGGCGGTGCCGCCGTCGGACCGTCGTCGGTGACGCCGGGGATGGGCAGACCGGTGGTCCGGGTGGTCTGGGTGGTCCGGGTCGTCGCGTCGGTGCCGGCCGACGACGGCGTCGTCGTGCGGGTCTTGCCGGTGTCGAGGTGGTGGAGGTGTCCGTCGACGCCGAGGACCTTCCCGGTGAAGGGGTCGGTGAGGACCCGGCGGAAGGGGTGTCCGGCGGCGAGGAGCTCGCGGGCGACGTCGGCGGGGACCGCGCCGTGGCCGGCGAGCCACGCCTGTTCGTCGTCGAGGCCGAGCAGCGTGGGCAGCGACACGTTGAGCGCGGGGCCATTGCACGGCCCGGTGTG